>JBFIGS010000024.1:0-17039 GCA_041602195.1 Sediminicola sp.
ATTTTTTATGTATTGATCTTTTATTTGAAATGAAGGAGGTTTAAGAAACAAATTCAACTCCTAAAGTTCAGATCGTCCCCTCTTTGGTCTAGAACAAAAGAATACCGCTGTCAGGATAAGGTTTTTATGAAATAATTAGGTAGTAATGCTTCATTGAGAAAGAAAAATATCCAGCTGAAAAAAGACATTTTTCTACTAATGATACGCTAGATTTTATTGCTGGTAACAAAGTGGAAAACTTTAAGAAAAGATTTTATTTAGGTCATTGTGAATAGCGAAAATCCAAATTTATTTGGAGACAAAAGGAACAACAAGGACTATAGTATCTAATTCTGCCACTTACTAAGAAGGATGCAACAAAAGACATGAATTCTTAAATATGGAAGACAAAGGTGATTTTTATGGAAAAGGGTATTAAACAAGAAAGGCTTCCAGTTTCCTGAAAGCCTTGATATTCTTGTGATCGCGCCACGATTCGAACGTGGGACCGTCTGCTTAGAAGGCAGATGCTCTATCCAGCTGAGCTACGCGACCATTGTCGGGGTGGCAGGATTCGAACCTGCGGCCTCCTGCTCCCAAAGCAGGCGCGATAACCGGGCTACGCTACACCCCGAAAACCGACAATGTGGATATGTCAATAATACAAATCAAAAAGAAAAAAGCGGAGAGACAGGGACTCGAACCCTGGCGACAGTTACCCGTCGACAGATTAGCAATCTGCTCCGTTACCACTCCGGCACCTCTCCAATATTCTTTAAGATCGCGCATATAAAAATGCGGTTGCAAATGTACTTTTTCATATCCTAGAACGCAACTATTTTTTGATTTTTTTTATCGGAATATTTTTCGCCCTTAAAATCTATTCGGGGTACTCAACCCTAAGGTGGTAGATATTAATGAGTTTCTGTTTCATTACCTTCTTTATGGTCTCTATTTCTTTGAAGGTAATATTGGCATTTAAAAACTGATTTGCATTCATTTGGCCCGAAATTATCTTATCCACGAACTCATCGATGATTAAGAAAGTAGGATTTTTAAGACTTTTGGACGCCGCTTCTATAGAATCGGCCATCATTAAAATTGCGGTCTCTTTGGAAAAAGGGATGGGCCCTGGATATCTAAAATCTTTTTCGTCCGCCCCTTCTTCCAATTCCATCTGTTTTTTATAAAAGTAATAGACCAAGGTAGTTCCATGGTGTACCCTTATAAAGTCTATGACACGGTCAGGAAGGTTATTTTTCCTGGCAATCTCCACCCCTTCTATAACATGGTCAATAATTATCTTTGCGCTATCTAATGGCTGCAATTCATTATGTGGGTTCACGTTGGTGATCTGGTTTTCCGTAAAATAGGTAGGATTGTTCATTTTCCCAATATCATGGTACAAGGCCCCTACCCTAACCAACATGGCATTCGCCCCAATCTCATTCGCAGCAGCCTCGGCCAAATTAGCGACCTGTAGGGAATGATGGAAGGTACCGGGAGCTTTATTGGAAAGCTCCTTTAGAAGCTTGGAATTGGTGTCTGACAACTCCAGAAGGGAAACATCGGAGACCAATCCAAAGATTTTTTCATAGATATAGATCAATGGTTGTACAAAAAGTGTAATCATTCCATTCAATAAAAACAACCCAAATACCAACCAATGGATATCCTCTAAATTGCCTTCGTGGATAATATGGAAGGCGAAATAGCCAACCATATAGATAAGGGTAATCTCTGTTACGGAAATAAATAGATTGGCCCTCTTATAGAGCTCAGATACCGTTAGAATGGTCACGATACCCGCCATAATCTGAAGAAATATATATTCGAAGCTATTGGGAACTACAAATCCCAATATAAGTACCGTAAGTACGTGCACAAACAAACCCAAGCGCGCATCAAAGAAGGTCTTAATTATCAGTGGAAGAATACACAAAGGAACCACAAAAACATAGGTTTCATCGTACTTGACCACTAAGGTGGTCACAAACACCATCAATAATATATTAAAGAAAATAAATGTGACCTTGGTATTGTTTTTAAAGGTTATAGGTCTATATTTTTTAAGGAACAACAAGAGCATCAACAAGACCAGAGCTACCAGGACCGTATATCCAAATAGAATAAAATAATAATTATTGGCCGCCCATAATTCAGATTCATACTCCTCCTTTAAAGAATTGAGTATCTTAAAATTATCAGCTTCCACAACTTCCCCCTTAACAATAATGAGCTTCCCTTCATCTATATTACCTCGGGTAGTAGAGAGCTCCGAAAACTCATTCTCCAGCTCCTTTTGGGATAAATTTTCATCATAAAAAACGTTGGGCTTTATGATATTGAAAAATAGTTCTTGATATTCGGATGTATAATTACTAAGTCCTCTTTTACTTAAATCCCGATCAACGAGCCCCGATATATCCTGAAGCCTGTAGAAGTCCTCCAGATTAACCCGACGGGCTTCATTGCCCTTAACCAAATAAAGGGTCTTTTTAGTAGTTATGCCGTTGGACTTAAGAACCCCGTTTGCGTAGATTTCATCAAGAATTTCATAACCCACCTTTTTCAAGGAGGTAAACTGACCCATTTTTAACTTATATCCGGCAAAGATGGTATCGAACTTTCTTTCAAAAGCATAATAGACTTCTTTTTCCAAGTCTTCATCAAAGGCATAATAATCAATTAGGTTGTTCTGAATATTCAGTTTTTCCTTGGCGATTTCCTCGTCCGTTTTTTTGATCGAAAAATCGAATGGAGCGTATAAATTATCGTACTGCCATGGTTTGCCTTTTTGGAATTCATACTTAAACTTGCCCCCCTTTGGGAAAAAGAATACGACCAAAAAAACGGAGACAGCATATAATATATACTTATATATGAGTGATTGATTTTTATAAAGCCGATCTAAAAATTTCCTCATATATCTTGGTATCTCCACCAAAAATAGAAAAATATATATTTATAAAAGGCTTTTACCAAGAGAACCATGTTCTTTGCACTTTAATTTATTAATTTCGCAATATCATTTATAAAAATAGTCATGAAAGAAGTAGTTATTGTATCTGTTGCGAGAACTCCCATAGGCAGTTTTATGGGGGCCTTATCCAGTATTCCAGCTCCTAAATTAGGCGCCATAGCCATTAAAGGGGCCTTGGATAAAATCAATTTGGACCCAAAACTGGTCGAAGAGGTTTTAATGGGTAATGTGGTTCAGGCAGGTACAGGACAAGCTCCTGCCAGACAAGCAGCTATTTTTGCCGGAATTCCAGATACCGTGCCATGTACTACTATCAATAAGGTATGTGCCTCCGGGATGAAGACCGTAATGCAAGCGGCTCAAAGTATCGCTTTGGGTGATGCTTCTATCATAGTAGCGGGAGGAATGGAAAACATGAGTTCCATACCGCATTATGTTCATATGAGAAATGGACATAAATTTGGACCTGCCACTTTGATTGATGGTATGCAAAAAGACGGCCTGGTAGATGCCTATGATCAAAATGCTATGGGCACATGTGCCGACGCCTGTGCTACTGAATATAAATTTACAAGGGAAGACCAGGATGCCTTCGCTGTGCAGTCCTACGAGAGATCGGCAGCAGCATGGAAGGCTGGGAAGTTTAATGATGAAGTAGTTCCGGTAGAAGTACCGCAACGCAGAGGGGAACCTATTATAGTAAGTGAAGACGAAGAGTACAAAAACGTTCGATTGGATAAAATTCCAACTTTACGCCCTGCCTTCTCAAAAGATGGTACCGTAACCGCCGCCAATGCTTCTACCATTAATGATGGAGCATCAGCATTGGTTCTAATGAGTGCCGATAAGGCAAAAGAATTAAATCTAAAGCCCCTTGCGACCATAAAAAGTTATGCCGATGCTGCACAGGAACCAAAATGGTTCACAACAGCGCCATCCAAAGCCCTACCAAAAGCCTTGGCCAAGGCAGGCATTTCCCAAGACCAAGTAGATTATTTTGAATTCAATGAGGCTTTTGCAGTTGTTGGATTGGCCAATATGAAAATACTTGGGTTAACGGATGCAAACGTAAATGTAAACGGCGGTGCTGTTTCCTTAGGACATCCGCTGGGATGTTCCGGTGCAAGGATCATCATCACCCTTTTGAGTGTAATGCAACAGAACAATGGTAAGATAGGTGCAGCAGCTATTTGTAATGGTGGTGGTGGTGCTTCTGCAATTGTATTGGAGAAAAAATAATATATTCCTGTAAAGCAAATCTATGCAATACGGTATTTGCCACCTTAGTATTGTTCCTGTAAGAGCAATTGCCGACGATGTCAGTGAAATGGTCACCCAACTTTTGTATGGGGACCATTTTAAGGTTTTGGAACATCGCAAACATTGGAGCAGGATCCGCATTGCCTTTGATGCTACCGAAGGCTGGGTCAGCAACAATCAATTCCTGTTGATTTCAGAAGAAGTTTACCAACAGGCCCATACCAATCCGGAAATAAAAAACACTTCAGATCTCGTTTCCTTTGTAAGTACGGATTCTGACATTCTTATCCCAATAGTCCTTGGATCTACAATCCAAAATATAGATTTAGTTTCCCACCATTTTGAGGGAAACTTTATTGGCGGCATTAAGGAAAAGAGCACCTTATTGGATACGGCCCTTCTTTATTTGAACACCCCTTATTTATGGGGCGGCAAAACCCCCTTTGGCATTGATGCCTCTGGCCTTACCCAAATGGTCTATAAAATAAATGGGCACCAACTCCTACGTACCGCAGCCCAGCAGTCCACTCAAGGCGAGCCCCTGAGTTTCATAGAAGAAAGCGAAGCAGGAGATCTGGCATTTTTTGACAACAATGATGGGGTCATTGACCACGTAGGTATCATTATGCAAAACAATTATGTCATCCACGCACAGGGCAAGGTAAGAATAGACCGTATAGACCATACGGGAATTTTTAACACAGAAACCAGGAGCTATACCCATCAACTCCGGGTCATCAAGAAAATTATATAAAAAAAAGCCTTCGAAAATTCGAAGGCTTTTTTTTATGTCTTGAGTTTGGGAATTATTCTCCCAACAACTTCTTAAGTCTCATGAAGTTTTCATTGTCACCCAAGGCGCCGTAGATGTTCTTCAACTGCGTTAAGATCCCTTGGTTATCAGGGTTTAATTTTAATGCATCTTCCAAAACAGTAGCTCCTTCTCTGAACAAGCTATCCTTCTTTTTCTTAAAGACATCATATTTCGCAATATCGGCCTTGGAGTTACCCAATTTGTTCATGTCATCAATCATGCTATTTCCTTCGTTCACATAGGTTGTGGACAAATTCAATTGAGCGTTAACATAACCTGGATTAATTTCCAATGCTCTCTTGTAAGCATCCCTTGCAGCTTCCATATTTCCTTGTTCCATATTGATTACCCCAATGTTGTAAAAAAGATCTGGATTGTCAGGAGCAACTTCAGCAGCTTCAGACATCAAAGCCTTAAATTTTTCCTTGTCCCCTAATTTGAAATACAAATTAGCTTCATTCAAAATTAAGTTTACATCGGTTGGATCTTTGGCCCTAGCATCCTTATAAGCTTCCAAGGCTTTATCATCTTGACCCAATTGCGTATAGATCAATGCAATATTTTTTACGATCTCTGTACTCTTGGAAGGAGTTCTTTCGTCTTTTGGATCTTTGTAAGTTCCCGATTTTACCATTAAATCCCTTTGATTCTTGGCCATCTCCTCAACTTCACCGGTTTCAACGTTGACAGCAGAATATTTCATTTCACTACCGTTGTAACCAAGATCCTTCAACTCATTATAGTAGGTAAGCGCCTGCTCGTAATGACCACCGTTCACTGCACTACTAGCAGCGTAATAAAGATAAATGGTATCGTTCTTGCTCAGATTATAACTCTTGTATAATTTCTCACCAGCTTCTTTGAATCGCTTTTCTTGATTGTCAGTTACCGCAGAATTTACCAAATCTGCAGTAATAGCAGTTAGCTTTTGTTGGGCCTCAGCAGTGTATTTTTGTTTTCCAGTTTTGGCTTCCAATGCAATAAGATCATTATAGCCCTTAATAGCTACATCAAAAGCAGCGGCATCACCTTTTTGGGCCAAATCTTTATAAATATTACCTCTCAACAGGTAATATTCCGCCTTCATTTTGTCATCTGCCCCACCTATCATGCCCGATGCACTTTCAATAGCTGCCTTTGCAGCAATGGCGTCACCAGATTTTAAAGCTTTCTCTGCAGTCTTTATTTCATTTTTCTGTGAAAATCCGACCAAAGAATATGATATGGCCGCCAGTATTAAAATTTTAGTTTTCATTTTAAATGTATTAATAGTTATCGTGTGTTTATTTATTATTCTTCCGTTTCGGTTTCATTAGTATCAAGAGCCGTGCCATTCTCAGGTTCTACCTCAATATCATTGATATCGGTGTCAACAACTTCTTCTTCGTCCTTCATGACCTTGGCCACTGCAGCGATAGAATCGTTTCCTTTGATATTGATCAATCGAACCCCTTGGGTAGCTCTTCCCATAACCCTTAGATCTTCCACACTCATACGTATGGCAATCCCAGATTTATTGATGATCATAAGATCATCTGAATCGGAAACATTCTTTATGGCAACGAGTCCACCGGTCTTATCGGTTATGGAGATCGTTTTAACACCTTTACCACCCCTATTGGTAATTCTGTAATCATCGATACTGGAACGTTTACCATATCCATTTTCTGAAACTACAAGAATCTCCTCATCAAAATCATGAACAGAAACCATTCCGATCACTTCATCGTTATCATCTGCCAAGGTTATCCCCCGTACTCCCGAGGCATTTCTACCCATAGGCCTGGTTTTGCTTTCTTCAAAACGGATCGCCTTTCCAGATTTAAGTCCTAAGAATATCTGACTGGTACCGGTGGTCAATTTAGCTTCCAACAGCTCATCACCGTCCCTTACCCCAATGGCATTGATACCGTTTTGTCTAGGTCTTGAATATTGCTCCAAAGAGGTTTTCTTTACAATACCTTTTTTGGTGGCCATGATCACATAATGATTGTTCACGTACTCCTCATCCTTCAAGTCTTGGGTACAAATAAAGGCCTTTACAGTATCATCTTGTTCAATATTGATCAAGTTTTGAATAGCCCGTCCTTTAGAAGTCCTACTTCCTTCTGGAATCTCGTAAACCCTCATCCAGAAACATTTTCCTTTTTGGGTAAAGAACAACATGTATTGATGGTTGGTACCAACAAATAGATACTCTAAGAAATCTTCATTTCTGGTTGAGGAGGCTTTTTGACCAACGCCACCTCTATTTTGTGTCTTGTATTCGGAAAGTGCAGTTCTTTTGATATAACCTGCATGGGAAATGGTAATAACCACTTGCTCATCAGGGATCATATCTTCCATGCTAAGATCTCCACCGGCAAAATTGATTTCTGAACGTCTAGGATCACCATATCTTTCCTTCATTTCCAGAAGTTCATCTTTGATGATCTGCATTCTTCGCTCTTTTCTCGCCAAGATATCTTTTAAGTCCTCTATGGTTGCCAACACCTCTTCATATTCGGAACGCAATTTATCCTGTTCCAGACCGGTAAGTTGACGAAGGCGCATTTCAACAATGGCTTTTGCCTGTATTTCCGATAATTTGAATCGTTCAATTAAATTATCACGTGCTTCATCAGCATTTGTGGATGCCCTGATAATCGCAATTACCTCATCGATATTATCCGAGGCTATGATCAGACCTTCAAGGATGTGGGCCCTATCTTCAGCTTTTTTAAGGTCGAATTCAGTTCTTCTTACAACAACTTCATGACGATGCTCCACAAAATAGTGGATCATTTCCTTTACATTCAACAATTGCGGTCTTCCGTTGACCAAAGCAATGTTGTTTACACTAAAGGAGGTCTGTAATGAAGTGTATTTATATAAGGTATTCAATACAATATTGGGTATCGCATCTCTTTTCAAGATATACACGATACGCATCCCATTTCTATCCGATTCATCCCGAATACTGGAGATACCCTCAATCTTTTTATCATTTACAAGATCGGCCGTCTTCTTGATCATATCGGCCTTGTTCACCTGATAAGGAATTTCGGTGACAATGATACATTCTTTGCCCTGTACTTCCTCAATATTGGCCTTGGCGCGCATTACAACCCTACCACGACCCGTTTTAAAGGCTTCGACCACACCATCATACCCATATATAATTCCCCCTGTTGGAAAATCCGGTGCTTTGATGTGCGTTATCAGTTCATCTATCTCTATATCGTTATTGTCGATATAAGCAACAGTACCATCAATAACTTCGGATAAGTTGTGTGGCGGCATATTGGTCGCCATACCCACAGCAATACCAGAAGCTCCATTGACCAATAAATTTGGAATTTTAGCAGGCAGCACAGTAGGCTCCTTCAAGGAATCATCAAAGTTTAACTGATGATCTACTGTATCCTTTTCTATATCAGCCAACATTTCATCGGCTATTTTACGCATACGGGCCTCCGTATAACGCATTGCAGCTGGACTATCGCCATCTACAGAACCAAAGTTACCTTGACCATCTACCAACATGTAGCGCAAACTCCATTCCTGAGCCATACGTACCATGGAATCGTAAACAGACGTATCCCCGTGAGGGTGATACTTACCCAAAACCTCACCCACAATTCTAGCAGATTTTTTGTGCGCGCTGTTTGATCTCACACCTAATTCGTGCATTCCGTACAACACCCTTCGATGTACAGGCTTTAGACCATCCCTCACATCTGGTAAGGCACGTGACACAATGACCGACATTGAATAATCAATGTAGGCAGATTTCATTTCATCATCAATGTTGATTGGAATTAACTTTTCCCCTTCCGCCATATTAAAAAATCGTATATACTAAATTGGTTAAAAAATCATGCCAATATACGGAAAATCAAAGCGTACAAGGCATATTAATGATACTTTATCGAATAATTTATTAACAGTTTCACTAGTGGATTTAGTTGATAAATTGAATGTTAAAATTTTTGTTAATCCTCCTTTTTTTCGTCACTTAGACCAGTATTATTAAAATATGGGTACGGTATTTGCCTTAGATAGTATTAGATTTACTATTTTTAATGAAGAAAGGAATATTTTATGGATGATAATTTTTCGCCAAGGGTAAAAGATGTAATTGCCTATAGTAAAGAGGAAGCGTTAAGGCTTGGCCATGATTTCATTGGTACTGAGCACCTTATGCTTGGCCTGTTGCGCGATGGAAATGGAAAGGCAATAAGCATATTGGATGCATTGGATGTAGATTTGGACCACTTAAGAAGAAAAGTTGAAATACTAAGTCCTGCCAACCCCAACCCAGGCAACATACAAAAGGACAAAAAGAACCTACATTTGACTAGGCAGGCTGAGCGTGCCCTGAAAACTACGTTTCTGGAAGCTAAATTATTCCAGAGCTCTTCTATTAATACTGCCCATCTTTTACTTTGCATTTTGCGAAACGAGAATGACCCTACTACAAAATTGCTTCACAAACTGAAAGTGGATTACGATGGCGTCAAAGAACAATTCAAATCGATGATAACCAGCGACGATGATTATATAGACACCCCAAGAGCAGAATCTTTCCCCAACGACTCCGATGAGAGCAATGAAGGCAAAGAGGGAACCTTTGGCGGTTCTTCGAGCTCACAAAAGGGAAGCAAAAAGTCCAAAACTCCTGTCTTGGACAATTTTGGAAGGGACCTTACGCAAATGGCCGAGGAAAATAAACTGGACCCTGTTGTAGGACGTGAAAAGGAAATTGAAAGGGTCTCACAAATATTAAGCAGAAGAAAAAAGAACAATCCACTATTGATAGGGGAACCTGGTGTTGGCAAGAGTGCCATTGCCGAAGGACTTGCCTTGCGGATAATCAATAAAAAAGTATCCCGTATCCTTTATAACAAAAGGGTAGTCACCTTGGATCTTGCATCCCTGGTAGCGGGTACAAAATACCGTGGCCAGTTCGAGGAGCGAATGAAAGCGGTGATGAACGAATTGGAAAAAAATGACGATATCATTTTGTTCATTGATGAAATCCATACCATTGTAGGTGCTGGTGGAGCTACTGGAAGTTTAGATGCTTCCAATATGTTCAAGCCCGCCCTGGCAAGGGGTGAAATACAATGTATCGGTGCAACCACTCTGGACGAATACCGTCAGTATATTGAAAAAGATGGCGCATTGGAACGTCGTTTCCAAAAGGTGATCGTTGAACCTACAACTGTAGAGGAAACCATTGAAATCCTTAAGAACATCAAAGGAAAATACGAGGACCACCACAATGTCATCTATACAGATGAAGCAATCATTGCCTGTGTAAAATTGACCAACCGCTATATGACCGATAGGTTTTTACCGGACAAGGCCATTGATGCACTTGATGAAGCAGGATCCAGAGTCCACATCATTAACATGGATGTTCCCAAGCAAATCCTGGAACTTGAAAAACAGTTGGAAGATGTACGCGACTTAAAGAACAGTGTTGTCAAGAAACAACGTTATGAGGAGGCTGCCAAGCTAAGGGATGATGAAAAAAGATTGGAAAAAGATTTGGCCATAGCCCAAGAAAAATGGGAAGAGGACAGCAAATTACATAGAGAAACTGTTTCTGAGGACAATGTGGCAGATGTAGTATCCATGATGAGCGGTATCCCGGTCAACAGGATCGCACAAACAGAAAGTAATAAATTGGCAGAGTTGCCCAGCTTAATTAAATCCAATGTAATTGGACAAGACGAAGCCGTAGCGAAAGTTGCCAAAGCTATACAGCGTAATAGGGCTGGATTAAAAGATCCGGACAAACCTATTGGCTCCTTCATTTTCCTAGGGCAAACCGGGGTAGGTAAAACCCAATTGGCAAAAGTATTGGCCAAAGAGTTGTTCGACTCTGAAGATGCGTTGATACGTGTCGACATGAGTGAGTATATGGAAAAATTTGCTATATCCAGATTGGTGGGAGCACCTCCGGGATATGTAGGTTATGAAGAAGGCGGACAATTGACGGAAAAAGTAAGACGCAAGCCTTATTCCGTTATACTACTGGATGAGATAGAAAAAGCCCACCCAGATGTATTCAATATGCTTTTACAAGTATTGGATGACGGCTTTTTAACTGATAGTTTGGGAAGGAAGATTGACTTCCGAAATACCATCATTATCATGACCTCAAATATTGGGGCCAGACAATTGAAAGATTTTGGTCAAGGCGTTGGTTTTGGAACTTCAGCTATGAAGGCACAAACAGACTCACACCAAAAAGGGGTAATTGAGAATGCTTTAAAGAAAGCCTTTGCTCCAGAATTCCTTAATAGGATAGATGATGTGGTTGTATTTAATCCTCTTGAAAGGGAAGACATCCACAAAATCATTGATATTGAGCTTCGCAAATTGTTTGCTAGAATCAAAGACATAGGTTATAACCTTAATCTAACCGACAAGGCAAAGGATTATATCGCAGAAAAAGGATTCGATAAACAATACGGTGCACGACCCTTAAAAAGGGCTATACAGAAATATATAGAGGATGCACTCGCTGAGGAAATCGTTAATTCCAAACTAAATGAAGGCGATAGTATCTACATGGATCTAGATGAAAAGAAAGAAGAACTTACCATAGATATTAAAAAAGCTGAGGAATCTTCGAAAACTTAATTCTTGTAAGAATTTAAACATAAAGGAGTCGCATAATTCGACTCCTTTTTTTATGTCTAAAAATGTAGGGCGTAGGAATAAATAGACAACTTAGGTTCCTACAGCACACAATAAACGATATTTAAGCTCTTAATCTAATATTTTTTCCAAAACATAAGCCTTCACCTACTTTCGTATTCGAGGAACACTATAAATAATACGAAATGAAAGTCGGACACACCAAGAAGACTATTATCGTAAGGGAATACCAGTTAGAAACAGGATTAGTCCAAGTATTTGATAATTATATGGTCGCCATTTTTGAAGAAGGTGTCACTGTGACACTTGAAAGGGCCTTTCAAATTATTGGAATTTCTGAGATTCACTTTAGAGATAAGGATTTTGGCTATATCAGCCTCCGAAAAAACTCTTACGCGATAGATCCTACGGTATACAATTACCTTAGAGAAATGGAAAATCTTAAAGCATTTGCCATTGTTTCCATAAAGGAAATTGATATGCATAATTTTAAGATTGAAAAGATGTTCTACAAAAAACCAATGAAGTTTTTTATAGAATTTGACAACGCCCTGGCTTGGGTAAAAAAGCGCGTAGGGACTAAATAGAATACCAATTATTCCATTTTCTCCTGCGGACCAGACCCTTCTTGGACATTGAAAAGATCCAGAAAGGCATCTCCTATAAAATCTATGATTTCAGACGCCGTCAAAGCCTGATAACCACATTGCTCCACAGCAAGATCCCCCGATCTTCCATGTAAATAAATTGCAAAAACAGTAGCTCTCAAGGAATCATACCCTTGGGCAATCAGTCCTGTGATCATTCCGGTAAGCACATCACCGCTACCGGCTGTGGCCATACCTGGATTACCTGTCGTATTGATATACCCTTTACCGTTGTGCAGGGTAATGGTATGGGCGCCCTTTATGACCAATATTAAGTTGTGCTGCTTAGAAAAGGCCTGCGCTTTTTCCAATTTATCAAAATCATCGTGCCAACTGCCGATCAAACGTTCCAATTCTTTTGGATGTGGCGTCAGTACAGATTGGGCGGGTATCATTTTTAAAAATTCCTTATTCTTGGAGATGATATTAAGGGCATCTGCATCAATCACCAAGGGTGTTTTATTGGTGCGTAAAAATTCTTTTAACGCTCCGATCGTTATATCATCCTGACCAATTCCTATGCCCAAACCTATAACTGTAGGTGTAATATCAAATTGAATATCCGAAACCATTTTCTCATTGGTATCTGTGATCACCATGGCCTCGGGCAGTGCAGTTTGCATGGGAATATATCCACATGTAGGAATATAGGCAGTCACCAAACCACTTCCGGTATTTAAACAAGCATCTGAAGCTAAAATTACAGCGCCTATTTTCCCATAACTGCCACCAATAATCAATGAGTGCCCATACGTGCCTTTATGGGAAAACTTCTCCCTCGGCCTGTACCAAGGCAAAACCTCGTTTTTACCTATCAGTTCATATACATTGTCCACCGAATTTAAATAATCCTTATCCAATCCAATATCCAACACCTCCCACTGATTACTGTAAATCCCTGTTTGTGGTAAAAAGAATATCAATTTGGGAGCCTGAAAACTCAGTACATGATTGGCCCTCACAATACTGTCCTTATTATTGGGAGCCTTATCGACAAATAATCCAGACGGGATGTCCACCGATAGTACAAATGCCCTGGAGTTGTTCAAATGTTGTATCACTTTAATGACCCAATCATCTGGAGTTCTATTGAGGCCAATTCCAAAAATGGCGTCTACAATGATATCTTCCTTGTCTATTTTGGGTAATTCATCATTTGGCCCAATAAAATTAGGCCATATCTTACGTTCCTTTAATCTGTCCAGGTTTAAAAGGAAGTCGTGGGAGCGTTTCTCACTATATGTTACCACATGAACGCCAATGAGGTAACCGTGTTCTTGTAAATGCCTTGCCAAGACCATCCCATCTCCCCCATTGTTACCTATGCCACAAAACAAATGTATTTTTACCGGTGCCCCCTGTAGCCTTGAATGCAGCCAAGTAAATAATCGGGTCGCCGCACGTTGCATGAGTTCATCACTCGTAATCTGCTGATTGACAATTGTGCTTTTATCAGCTTCATATATCTGTTGGGCAGTAAAAATCTTCATTCCCTAATAATATTTAACAAAAGTTGATGATTTGGTAAAAATATTCCCAATCATTTGATTACCTACTCAAAAATACTACATTTGAGACTTTATAAGACCAATGAATCCTTACAAAACGGACATAACACCATCTTTTTCTTTGTATACCAATGGTAATTTTACAACCATTGCTACAATCACTATCACCCCTTTGGGGTAAACTACTATATATTCGTCCGTTCCTATCCCTTTTTATTTCATAAATAAGTTTCATTTTAATATAATACCATAATGAAAGTTCTAAAATTCGGTGGTACCTCAGTGGCCAACGCCAAAAATATATCCCAGGTTAAAAATATTGTTGCTTCCAATGGAGACAGAAAAATAGTAGTTGTCGTTTCTGCCCTTGGGGGAATAACAGACCTACTTTTGACCACAGCCAATTTAGCTTCAGATCAAAACAAGGAATACCGTACTTATTTGAAGGAAATAGAAGAGCGTCATATACAAACCATAAAGGAACTCATTCCGGTCCAATCACAAAGCAAGGTACTTAGTAAAGTAAAAAGCGAACTTAATATCTTGGAAACCCTTTTGGAAGGTGCCTTTTTAATTGGCGAAATCACCCCAAAATTATCGGATAAAATAGTAAGCTTTGGAGAATTGTTATCCTCATATATCATCAGTGAATATTTTGCGTCCGAAAAATTGGATGTAGGGTACCAGGATAGCAGAGAACTCATTAAAACAAACGATAATCACGGTAAGGCAGCTGTAAATTTTAAAATGACCAATGCCAATTGTTTGGCATACTTTAAGGATGCTCCCCATACGATTACGGTTTGCGCTGGATTTATAGCTTCCTCCATCAATGGAAATTCCACCACATTGGGCAGAGGCGGATCTGACTTTACTGCAGCTATAATGGCCGGTGCCCTAAATGCCGAGGTATTGGAAATATGGACCGATGTTAGTGGTATGTACACTGCAAATCCCAAGATCGTAAAACAAGCTATGGCAATACCCCATATCTCTTACGAAGAGGCGATGGAACTTTCCCATTTTGGTGCTAAGGTACTATACCCTCCAACGATACAACCGGTGTTGTCCAAAGGTATTTCAATTGTTATAAAAAACACATTCGAACCTGAGGCGGCCGGGACTTTGATCACAAAAAACCAAAATGAAAAAGGTAAAACTGTCAGGGGAATCAGCCATGTAGAAAGTATTGCACTTTTATCACTGGAAGGACCGGGTATGGTTGGGATTCCAGGTATCTCAAAACGATTTTTTGAAGTACTTTCCAATGCAGGTATCAGTGTGGTCCTTATTACACAAGCTTCCTCAGAACATTCAATATGTGTGGGAATAGCTTCAAGTGATGCAAAAAAAGCCGTGGCAATTGTGAATGAGGCCTTTGAATATGAGATATCACTTGGTAAAATAAAACCGGTTATTTTGGAAGAAGACCTTGCCATCATAGCCCTTGTTGGGGATAATATGAAAAGTCACCAAGGCCTTAGCGGAAAAATGTTCAGCACCCTAGGAAAAAATAATGTGAATATCAGGGTGATTGCCCAAGGTGCCTCCGAAAGAAACATATCTGCCGTTATTAGTAAGGGCGATGTGAAAAAGGCACTGAATGCACTGCATGAAGAATTCTTCGAAGAGAATATCAAACAATTGAATCTCTTTGTAATGGGCGTTGGGAATGTCGGCGCTAAATTTTTAAATCAGATCCAACAACAAAAAAAATACCTAAAGGAGTATTTAAAGCTCAATATACGGGTTATTGGTATAAGCAATTCAAGGACCATGGCTTTTGATGAAAATGGCATCTCCCTTAAAAATTGGGAGTCAGTTTTGGCCGAAGGTGAGAAAGCGGATAGCAGCAAATTTTTTGAAACTATTAATTCGCTCAACTACCGAAACAGCATCTTCGTAGATAATACGGCGAGCCCTGCAGTATCCGATAGCTATACTACGTACCTAAGAAACAGCATTTCTGTGGTCACCTGCAACAAAATAGCGTGTTCCTCTGATTACAACAAATACCTGGAACTAAAACAAATGGCCCGTAAATACAATGCGCCATTTTTGTTCGAGACCAATGTCGGAGCTGGATTGCCCATTATTGACACCCTAAAAAACTTAATCGCCTCTGGTGATAAAGTAAAAAAGATACAGGCCGTACTTTCTGGTAGTTTAAACTTTGTATTCAACAACTTCAACGATCAGACTACCTTTCATGATGTGGTACTTCAGGCTCAAAAAGAAGGGTATACAGAGCCAGATCCAAAGATTGACCTTAGTGGAATTGATGTAATGCGTAAAATATTAATATTGGCCAGGGAAAGCGGCTATCAATTGGACATTGAGGATATCGAAAACCAATCGTTCCTACCAGAAGAAAGTTTGGCCACTACAAATAATGACGACTTCTTTGCCTCTCTTGTAAAACATGAAGCCTCCTTCCAAAAAATATATAAAGAGGCCAGTGAAAAGGATTGTAAGCTTAAGTATGTGGCCCAATTTGAAAACGGCAAAGCCAGCGTAGGGCTTCAGCATATTCCTAAAGGCCATGATTTTTACAACCTGGAGGGCAGTGATAATATCGTGCTCTTTTTCACGGAACGTTACCCCAACCAACCTATGATCATTAAAGGTGCAGGTGCAGGTGCGGAAGTGACAGCCTCAGGAATATTTGCAGACATAATAAGAATAGGTAACTTTTAACTATGGAGGCTATAAAAGTATTTTGCCCAGCCACTATCGCCAATGTTTCTTGCGGTTTTGATGTCCTAGGATTGGCATTGGACGCTGTAGGCGATGAAATGGTTGTTCGCAAAACCGCGGAGAAAGGCATAAAGATCACAAAATTAACTGGGCAGGATTTGCCAATGGAGACCCATCAAAATGTGGCAGGAGTGGCAGGCTTGGCCCTCCTTGCTGAGAGTGAGTACGATGGTGGTTTCGAAATTGAAATATACAAGAATATAAAGGCAGGAAGTGGGATAGGTAGCAGCGCCGCAAGTTCCACTGGGGCAGTATGGGCCATGAACCAGTTATTGGGGAAGCCCTTTAGCAATTTGGAATTGGTGAAATTCGCTATGGAAGGGGAGCGTTTGGCAAGTGGGGTGGCCCACGCCGATAACGTGGCACCAGCAATTTTTGGTGGTTTTACCTTGGTCCGAAGTTATACTCCCTTGGACATTGTTAGGATCAACAGTCCA
>JBFIGS010000025.1:0-16739 GCA_041602195.1 Sediminicola sp.
ATAAAATAATACCTGCCTTTTTCTTGATTTTTTTTGGTGTAGGCCGAAGCAATTTTCAATTGTTGAATGGCGGTATCAGGGGCCTTCAGATTGATATAAGCCTGCGCCATCATGGCCCTGGCATCAGCATATTCCTGATCCTTTAACCGTTCGTATTTTAAAAGTCGTTTTAAATTCTTTAGGGCGAGATCCTCATTTTCCAGCCGGATATGCACCTTCTCCCTCCAGATGGTAGCTTCATTGAGCTTATCGCTTTCGGTGTACTTGTTCAGGATGTAGTTGAAGGCCTCCAAGGCAGGGATATACCGCTGGTCGAAATATCTCGATTTACCAAGAAGAAGAAAAGCCTCGTCCGTTTCCGGATTGCGCTCCTCATCTTTGATATCCATGCTATGTTTTTGAATTGCTTTTGACGCCTTTTCCTCGGCCAGCAAAAAGTTAGGGTTATTATCTTCGGAATCGAGTTTTATCTCATCGGTTACCTTTAATCGTTCCACGGGGAGCACTTCCCAATAATTATCCTGATAGGTGGAATTGAGCTCTTCCCTACCTTCTTCAAAGGCAATGTTCCCATTGTACAGAACGTTGTACTTGGTGTTTAGGGCATGCCAATTGCGATTTATAAAGGCATCCTTTTTAGTGGAACATGCATTAAATAGCAGACCACCAAAGGCAATACCCAATATAAGTTTAAAACGAAGCTTCAAAATAAGTGGTATTCGTACGTATCCTAAACTAAAAAATAACCCGTTTATTATACCGTTGGTCGGTAAAAATACCTTTATTTTTAAATAGAGGAAAATACCTCACAATTAAATCACCTTTACGCCTTCGAATCTAAGTTTGGCGCCTACCCGGCAAAAAAGGTTTCCAACTCCTTTAAAGTTTCCGTGGAGGTTTTAATATCGTTGACAATTTCCCCTTTGTGGAGCACCACAATACGTTCTGCTACTTCGGTAACATGAATAAGATCGTGACTGGATATCAAAACGGTAACGTCTCTTTTTGCGGTAAGTTCCTTAATGATTCCTTTTAGGCGGATCTGTGTGGTCGGATCCAAATTGGCAAAAGGCTCGTCCAAGATGATGACTTCTGGATTTCCGATAAATGTGGCCACGATCCCTACTTTTTTTTGGTTCCCTTTGCTCAAATCTCTTAAGTACTTCTTTTGACCCAATATTTCTCCATGGAAAAAGTCCTCGAACCCGGCCAAAAGGGCATTCACATCAGCCTTGTTCTGCCCTCTTAATTCCCCAATGAAATAAAAGTATTCCTCTGGTGTTAGATACCCAATTAAAAAGGTTTCGTCGATAAATGCGGAGGTAAAGGGCTTCCATGCTTCGCTCTTGTTCACCTGAACATCATGGTTTACAATCTGCCCTGTTGTGGGCTGTATCAGGTCCAATAACAAGCTGAAAAGGGTAGTTTTTCCTGCTCCGTTATTTCCAACAAGACCAAAACTCTGACCTTTAGGGATTTCTAAATGTGGTATATTCAAAACGGTAGCTGAACCGTATGTTTTTGTAAGTTGTTGAACTGTTATCATGGTATAATTTTGATTAAAATAAAGATGGGTTAGTTGGTTTGTTTGTAGGCCAAAAGGGTCTTGTATTTTTCTTTTTTATAGATGCCCTCAATCATTTTAAACACAGGGTTTTTAAAGGCATAACCCAAAATCCCGGCTAGGGCCACAAAAATATAGCCAGCCGTAGGGTTGATCAAATAATGGCCCACGGCATAGAATCCCAAAGGCAACAATAATTTAGGGAGTGTCAACAGGAGTGTTTTGGCATTGAACGCCTGCTTGTCCCCAAATGCTTTTTTGTTAGAGGTGAGATCAATGGGCGTTTTTATATAGGCCCCACCCCAAAGTACCAGATAGGAATTGACCCCAATATTGTAAATAGCGCCAACCAGTACGGCTAAATAGGCTTCCCAACCAAAATAAAGATAAAAGGACGCTATTACGGTGCTAATTACTGTTGCGATCACTATGAGGTACCACTTGGAATCCAGATACTCCCTATATTTAATGTTCTGACTCATCATCAGGGGATAATAGGAACTGTCCCAACTGGGAACAAACTGTCCGAAACTAAAGAGGAAGCCGCCCGAGATAAAGATCCCAGCAAAAATTTTCCAAACCGGATTTTCATAGATCTCTAGTGAATTTGTAAAAAATAGAAAGCCATAAAAGATAAAGAAAAAGCTCATGATCACCGAGGTCCTTGAGCGTTTGTTGCGCTTGATCAGCTTGATATCGTTTTTTAAAAATGTTCCTAAATTTCCAAAGCGATTCAGCCAAGTTAGATCCTCGGTCTTGGCTTCGGTCTGTTTAATAGCAAGACCTGCATCCAAATACATGTGTTTTTTAAAATAGGTATAGGCCGCCATGTAAAGCCCAAGTAAGAATATCCAAGGAAGAAGGGCCATCCACGGCAGGTTGTACAGGGCATCAAAAAAGGGAGCGGTAAAAACCGTTATGTCAAAGAGGTTAAAATACTGGCATCCTCCCAAAACTGCCAAAATAGTGGCTGCTGGATAGAAAACGCTATCCTTATTGTTGGCTAAAATATTTATGAAGTTATTACTGTAAATCAGGGCCAACATTCCCAAATGCCAACCGATAACCCCAATAGGATTATACCCTTCGATCAATAGCACAATAGAAAAAGGTATAAAGAAAAAGGCATGCGCTATATTGAAAAAGGAAACCACTGCCTTTCCCAAGGAATAATTTACCACCTGTTGTTTTTTAAAAGGCAGATACAACAATGGTTTTATATTGGTAATGGGCATTTTTTGCATCATGTACCTGATAAAAAGATCCATCCCCAGGTAATAGATCAGGTATTTGTTCACGATGACCAACGGATCTCCTATTTCTGCTTTTTCGATGATATAAAATACTCCTACCCCCAAAAATAAAAATATCGCAATAAAGTACAGGGCTCCAAAGGCCATAAGTATTTTAAAGGCCACATTGGTCTTGAAGGAAGCAGACCTGATGAAAGATTTCCATTGCAGGTTTATAAAGTGCTTAAACATAAGGGTTGGTTTGTTTTTCTAGGAGGTTAGTATTTTTAAAAGGCAGATTGTTACAATTTTAGGCCAATTTATATTCTGGGTAGGCCTCTGATAGGAGTTGTTCCGCTTTTGGGGGAATAACAAAGGTGATGATATAAAACAGGAGGATGTAACAGATTAGAAAAAAGGAAAGGGCCAATAAAAACCATGTGTTATCAACAAACCTATGGGACAGCAAGCTTAGGTTTAAAATATGCACAGGAAGAATCCCTAAACTAAATAATCCCATTTGATTAAAAATCATTTCCTCCAACACCCATTTACGTGGCATGGCTTTTAGTTTTTTCCGATACCTAATACTCCTAACAAAAAGGGGAATCATAACAGCCAAAACATTTCCAACAAAAAAGTAATAGACCATCTCTTGTGTCATGACCGTTAGGAGACTAAAATAGACCATGGTCAACAAAAGGGTGAGGGCAATTTTTGGCAGTGTAAAATACTGCTTGTAAAACCGCCAGATGATGGCCCTGTATTTCTTTTCCATGGCTTTCATCCGCTCAGTAACAACATCCTGGAACCCAAATATCCCAAACTTCTTGAATTCCCTATTTAATGCCTCACGAAAGGTAAGGGTAGGGGATTCTTTCCATTGCTGTTCTATCCCATTGGCCAGGTGATCTACCAACTCCGTTTGCAGGTCATAATGTTCTACAAAATGCTTTCTTGTGAAGGTATAGAGTTCCTGTATTTGGTCTTGGTTTAAATTCATACTAAATGTACATTAGTGTAGGCTTCATATTCATTTTTTAATTTCAAAATGGTTCTAACATAAGCGAAGGCCAATACAAGCATAATGGCAACAAAAGCCATATTTAAATTCATATAATCCACAAAGAATTTCTTTTGATAAGATGGATTAAAAAATAGTTGCAATAGCTGAGAGAAAATAACGAGATAAGTGCCAATACGTTCCAACCCCGAAAAACCCTGTTTTTTACGCTGATAGATCACAAAATATATGATTAGTAATCCAAAAACTATGATCAAAGGCATCAAGCGAAAAGCTTTGGTCATATGTAATGAAACGGGCAGAAGTTTCAATAACATGAAGAAAGAACTAAAAACTACCAAACTACTAACTTTATAAAGTTGGACACCTAAAATCTTAAAAACCCTTTTGTCCGTGGTCCACTTAAACTTACTGTTTGATTTTTGAAGTTCCTTTTTATGGCGCACCATGTAGCTTTTAAATGCCTCATAGAACGAGGACCCATCTTCTGACATTTTTATTTCAAGTTCAGAGGCCACATGATCTACCATTTCCATGCGCACATCCACGTACTCAATCTCGGAATTTTTGAGATAGGTGTCTATAAAAGCGATTTCTTCTCGGGTTAATTTCATGTCGCCAATTTACAGTTGATGAATTCCCTATGTTTAGTGTACATGTTTATAAACAGGACTGCATGTGTAACTAAAAAAGTGTAAACTATTATTTTGGAAAAGGAAAAAGACTCTATTGCACTAAAGCCGAAATTATTGCTAATAAAAGGATTGAAAATAGCTAAGTTAAGAACAATCCCAATTGTATGGATTTTAATGAAATATCCATAGGTAGTTTTGACTTTGTTCTTTGAAATAGTATAATAAGTATATAGAAGAATGGCGCTGACCATTAAAAGACCAAATCCTATAAAGTTATCGATTCTTGTGTTTTGTGGCGTAAGGTTTAAAATGTCGGTCATACCCCATAAGGCTCCCGAAATTAGTAGTGCCAAAACCAATGTTTTTAGATAAAGCCTCTTGACCATGCGGACACATTTTTGCATCATTAATTTCGGTCCGGTAAAAATCAAGCCGAGCCAGGCGCTAGAATGAGGCTTAAGTAAAGGGTTCCACTTCTCGCATTCTTGTTTAAAAGCATCCGAAAATGAACACCCCTGTTCCATCTCATTTTCTATACTTACGATCATATGATCCAATACCTCCATTCTAAGATCCACTTGGATCAATCCCTTATGATCAAGATAATTATAAATACTCTGAAGCTGTTCGTTTTTCATTATCATAATCAAACGCTTAATTTATACTCCAATTAGGGTTTACCAAATGTTGCATGCTCCTAATAAACTCCTCCAATTCCGCTAACCTATTCTTCGTTTCCATTACGCCGGCCTCGGTAAGCTTATAGTACTTGCGCAAGCGGTTGTCCACTTTGGCAACCTCAACATCCAATAACCCTTCTGCCTCTAGTTTGTGCAAGGCAGGATAAAGTGCCCCTTCCGTGATCTGAAGCTCCCCTTTGGTCAATTCCTTTACTTTTTGGGTAATCTCATAGCCGTACATTTTACCCTGCTCTTCCAGCAATTTTAAAATGATGGTATTTAAACTTCCCTTATACAATTTAGCATTTCCCATATACGCGACTATAGACTCAAATATAGTTAATTTTCATATACCTAAGTAATTTAGGTATATTTTTTTTAGTTTCCAATTTCGTATCAAGCAGTCTTTGCTTAATTTTGCAGGAAATTTTAACTATGGCAGATTTTCATTCCCTCACGGTTCACCATGTAAAACCTCTTACACCCGATTCCGTTGCGATTACTTTTACCATTCCTAAAGAACTCATCCAGACTTTTTTATTTACGTCCGGTCAGTATATCACTATAAAAAAAGAGATCAAGGGCAAGGAATTGCGCAGAGCCTATTCCATCAGTTCTTCTCCAACCTGTGGGAATATCACCATAGGGGTGAAGAAAGTGGACAAGGGTGGTTTTTCGGACTATGCCAATTCCAAAATTTCAGCAGGTGATGTATTGGAAGTTATGCCCCCTGAAGGAAGATTTACCTTCAAGCCTTCCGATAAGGTGAAAAACATAGCCGCTTTTGCAGCCGGTAGTGGAATAACCCCAATCATTAGTATTGCCCGCACTGTTTTGGCCAGCAACCCCAAGAACAAATTCATGCTGGTCTATGGGAACAAATCGTATAAAGAGACCATGTTTTACACCGAATTGGTAAAACTTCAATTGGAATATGCCAATCGGTTTTTTGTTCACTTTATCTGTAGCCAGGAACAGGAAGCGGATTCTCTTTTTGGACGAATTGATATCTCAACAATAAATTATACCTTAAAAAATAAGCACAAGGATATCATTTTTGATGATTATTACCTTTGCGGACCGGAAGCCATGATCAACTTGGTTACCGATACTTTAAAAGAAGATGGGATTTCGGAGGATAAGATTCACTTTGAGCTATTTACCTCAACTGAAATAATGGATGAGCTGCCCTTGCACGTTGAAGGTCAGTCCCAAATTACAATAACCTTGGATGATGAGGAATTTTCCTTTTCCATGGACAAAAAGGCATTGGTGTTGGATGCCGTTCTAAAAGAAAACATCGATGCTCCCTATTCCTGCCAAGGTGGAGTGTGTAGTAGTTGTATCGCGAGGGTGACCGAAGGAAAGGCCGAGATGGTAAAAAACCAGATTTTGACCGATGGAGAAATCGCGGAAGGGCTAATATTAACTTGTCAGGCGCATCCTATTACTCCAACACTAAAGGTAGATTACGATGATGTATAGCGTATATATAGAACTATAAAGAACCTTAAAACACCACTTCGTCAGTGGTGTTTTTTATTTTAGAACTTTGACTTTTCCCAAAACTTCTTCCAATTTCCTTGCAGCGTGCTCATAGCCTATGGCATAAGCCTTTTCTATCCCTTTTTTATCCAAGATTCCGATTAGTTCCAGTTCTTTGGGCTCAAAGACCAAATCACATTTTTGAATCTTTTCCTTATTGATGGCATAGATCATTAAAGCAGTGGTCCTACTGGCGAGCTGAAAAGAGGTGCTAATTCCATCTTTTCCTATTTCTTTTACACTTGAAACATTGCTTCCAATAATAAAATCTGAAGTTTCGTTTATCTCGTTATATGGAAAATTGTTCATGATACCGCCGTCTGCATATAGATTCCCCTGTATACTTACTGGACTAAATAGTGGGGGCAATGCTGCCGAAGCCAATAAGGGCCTGATCAATTCTCCTTCAGAAAACACCTTTTGATCTCCCCTTTGAAGATCCGTAGCCACCACATGGAGTTTGCGGTGCAAGTTGGAGAAGGAATCCTCTGGAAAATAGGCCTTGAACAAATCGAAGTAGCGCTCCGTATCCAGGAGACCTGGTTTTAAAATGGTCATGAAATTATAACGAAACAAGGGAGTCTCCTTAAAAAAATGAAGCATGTCCGTAACGGAATTCCCATTGGCGTAAAGTGCCCCTACCAAAGCTCCCACACTGGTCCCTGCTACGACATTTGCGCCGATCCCGTATTCATCCAGAGCCTTGAGCATGCCAATGTGGGCGATACCCTTTACGCCGCCTCCAGATAATACCAAACCAACTGATTTCGATTGTAAATCCTCTAATTCCATTACAGTACCCATTTTCTTAATTCCAACTACTTCAAACAAATATTTACCTTACTAATCACTAAAAATACCTATTTCAACCCTTTAAAACACTGATTTAGGTTTGTTAAAGAGAAAGAAATAACAAACTGCTTGGTCTGTTGTTAGCTCCACAACTACCCAAATCAAAACAATTTGAGCACTTTAGCGTTAAAAACCGCTCATCGAACCCTCGATATTTCAAAACGACCGTTTAATAAACAGTGATATAACAAACTAACAGGTCGGTTTAGGAGCTTATATCAAATACTCTTCCAATTTTTAAAACTATTAATATATGTCATGTTTTCGATCCAAAAAAAGACAAAGCCTGTTTCCCTTAATAGAAAACAGGCTTTCTAGCATGTCAATATTCTTGTCGATTATGACAAATAGATTGCTGTTAATAAGTTCCACTTAAACTTTTACGAGCATCTTTCCTTTATTCCTTCCTTTAAAAAGATCTATAAAGGCTTGGGGTGTTGCTTCAAAGCCTTCCACAATGGTCTCCTTATAGGATAGCTTTCCTTCTCCCAACCACTGTCCCAATTGGTTCATGGCATCTGGGTACTTATCCACATAGTCAAAAATGATGAACCCTTGCATTAGAGCACTGTTTCGGATCAGAAAAGGCTGTACACTCATACTTTTGGGCATTTCAGTCTCATTATAGACAGATATGGCGCCACAGATGACGAGGCGTGCTTTTTTATTGATATTAAAAAATACGGCATCTGAAATATCACCTCCCACATTGTCAAAATAAACGTCAACTCCATTCGGACAAGTATCGGCAATGGCCTTTACCATGTTCTCAGTGGTATTGTAGTTGATGGCATCATCAAAGCCAAATTCCGATTTTAATAGGGCCACCTTTTCATCGGTGCCAGCAATCCCTACGACCCTCAATCCTAAAATCTTTCCTATTTGCCCCACTACACTCCCAACAGCTCCAGCGGCTCCTGAAACCAGCAAAGTTTCTCCCTTTTTAGGCTTACCAATTTCAGTGAGGCCCAGATATGCGGTTAGTCCGGTCATGCCCAATATTCCCAAATATGCGGATAATGGTGCTTTTTTGGCATCCACCTTCATTAAACCCTCTCCTGTGGAGACTTGCTGTTCTTTCCAGGACAAATTCCCCGTAACAAAATCGCCCTTATCAAAATTGCTGTTTTTGGTTTCCAGAACCTCAGCAACAATTCCTGAGACAATTGGTTGTTGTAGTTCAAAGGGGGCAATGTAGGATTTAACATCCCGCATACGGCCCCTTAGGTATGGATCTACCGAGATATAGTTGGTCTTTAAAAGGATTTCCCCCGATTTTATTTCAGGAGTTGTTTCTTCTATAATTTTAAAGTCGGACACTTTTGGCATTCCTTGAGGTCTGTTGTCCAATAAAATAGTCTTGCTCATAATTACATTGTATATTTTGTTCAATAAAGTTTTTTTAATTTTTACAAAAATATCCTCCATAATCGATTGGAAAATAACTTGTGATACTAAGATAGCCACAAAAAGTTAGTTCATTCAATATGTATTGCCTTTAACAAAACAATATAAGTTTTATCCCTTTTTAGCCCATACCCCTTTTTGTCAACATTCGCATAAATCAGAATCTGTTAATTTTTTTAAGTTTTTGTAATTTAAAAGATGTGTGCTCGACCAAACCCTTAACACCTATTTAACGTAGGTATATGAAAGTTTTTGTTCCCATGCCCCAAAAATCGAAAATGACTACGGCTGTATTGGTATTTGCCAACTCCCCTTCGACGGAAATGTTTCGTAAGCCAATCCCCAATGCAGAGAACTTATATCATGAGCTAACGGAGCAAGTGATACAAACGGTGGAGAAATCTGGTCTTTCCTATTTTCATTTTACAGAGCACGAACAAATAGGTTCCAGTTTTGGTGAAAGGTTCACAAATGCAATTCAGGCTGTTTTTGATCATGGTTTTGACAATGTCATTACCATTGGCAATGATAGCCCACAACTAAAAGCGTCTCATATTAGAAGTGCTTCTTTGCATTTAGATAGACGAGAATTTGTCTTAGGACCTTCTACTGATGGCGGATTTTACCTCATGGGCATTCAAAGAACTCAGTTCAATGCCACAAAATTTATAAATTTACCCTGGCAAACTAACAGGACTGCTGCTGCATTGCTAGGACTTATACAGGAAACGAATCCTAAAGTTGCAAGACTTGAAACTCTTGTGGATGTGGATTGCATTTCTGACTTAAAGCAATTACTGAAATTACCCCTTAGCATTCCTAATGCGATAATGGAACAAATGCGTTCCATCCTGAATACCGACAGCATCCAAATTATTTACGAACAAATTTATTTTTCCAAAGATTTTGGCAAGAGTTTCTATAATAAGGGGTCTCCTCTAGTTGCCCTTATTTAGCCAAGAGATATGCATGATATTCTTTATGCATCAAACTAATTCTTTTCATACCAATTATTACATTTAAAATGAAGCAGTTCGTTTTATTAACGGCCCTATGCTTTTTTGCATTGGGATCATCACAAACTATTATTTCGGGTAAGGTGACCTCTGAATCTGGGGAGGCTCTACCTGGTGTTAACATTATATATGTGGGGACCAATAAGGGTACCACAACCAACAATAAAGGAGAGTATGCCATAAATATTATGGACACTTCTGGTTCCTTGGAATTTTCGACCCTTGGCTTTGAAACCCAAATTGTGTCCATTCGCAATAGGAGCATGATCAACATAATATTGCGGGAATCCAGCCAAGAGTTGGATGAAGTAGTACTAACCGCTTTTGGCCTTAAAAGGGAGAGCAAAGAATTAGGCTATGTGGTTCAGAGTTTAGATGCACAAGGTGTGACGGAAGTCCAATCAGTCAACTTTTTGGACAACCTATCTGGCAAATTGGCAGGCGTAACAATCAACCAAGGCGCAACAGGAGTAGGCTCTTCCTCTAAAATAACCATTAGGGGTGAAGCTTCTTTTTCCAATAACAACCCACTTTTTGTGGTTGATGGCGTTCCTATCAACAACAACTCCGTTTTCAATTTTACCAATGAGGCGGCCGCAGGGTTTCAAGCGATAGATTTTGGTAACGGAGCCATGGAGGTCAACCCAGATGATATTGCCGAAGTATCGGTTCTAAAAGGGCCAAGTGCTGCAGCCTTATACGGTACCAGAGCGTCCAACGGCGTCATAGTTATAGAAACAAAAAATGGTTCTAAAAGTAAAGGGCTTGGAATCAGTTACAATACAAGCTTTTTTGTGGACTCAGCCTTTAAACTACCTAAGTTTCAAAACGAATACGGACAAGGGAATTCTGGACAGTTTGCTTTTGTAGACGGTTTAGGAGGGGGTACCAATGACAATATTACCTATAGCTGGGGTCCTCGATTAGATCAAGGAATTTTGGTGCCTCAGTTTGATAGTCCGGTAATTTTACCTGACGGACGTACAGTACGTGGTGGAGATACTGCCCTGTATGATGGGATAGCCATTACCCCCACCCCTTTTGTTTCCAACCCAGATAATTTAAAGGACTTTTATGAAACAGGAACCACTACGATCAACAACCTGTCCATTGCTTCCGGCTTTGATAAAGGCAACTATAGATTATCCTTTACAGATTTGCGCAGTGAATCCATTATTCCTGGGGTAAATTTAGATCGCCAAACGGTTAGCGCCCGCCTTGGGTTTTCACCAACCAACAAATTGAGCGTAAATTCATCCATCAGTTACGTGAATTCCCAGAGTGATAACCGACCTTCAAATGGTTATGGCTCTGAAAATGTGAATTATTCATTGGTTGCTTGGGGGCCGCGTTCCTTGAACATCAACAATCTGAAGGATTATTGGCAGCCAGGTCTGGAGGGCCTGCAACAATACTCCTATAATTATACCTTTTTTGACAACCCATATTTTATCCTCAAGGAAAATACCAACTCTTTTAACAGGGACAGGGTTTTTGGGAATATATCAGCCAAATACGAAATAACAGATCATCTTAGTGCCACGATTCGCACCGGTATGGACTATTCCAATGAATTACGCCAATTGAAAAGGGCATTCAGCTCCAACCGCTTTAGAAATGGCGGGTACGCGGAGCACGATGTGTTCTTTCGCGAGATTAATACCGATTTTCTTTTAAATTATAACAATAGGTTTGATGATTTTAAGATTGATGTTTCTTTTGGTGGCAACAGAATGGATCAAAGGGCAGCAACCAATCAATCCCAAACCACAAGTTTGGCGCAGCCAGGTATTTTTAAACTGTCAAATGCTGCTTCCCCGATTGAAGTGTTCGAATTTGAATCTGAAAAACGTATCAATAGTTTCTATGGCTTGGCCAAGATCGGCTATAAAAATTACTTGTTCTTGGACATTACCGGCCGTAATGATTGGTCGAGCTCCCTGGCCACCCCTTTTTCGGTGGACAACACGTCTTTCTTTTATCCTTCGGTCTCTAGCAGCTTTATTCTTTCCGAGGTTACCGATCTTCCGGATTTTATTTCTTTTGCCAAACTACGCGCTAGTTACGCCCAAGTAGGTAATGACACTAATCCATACCAAACAACCGGTGCCTTTGTGGCCCAAACCCCTTTTAACGGACAGCCTACTTTTAGTGATCAAAATACTATCGCCAATCCCAATCTTAGGCCCGAAACTACAAGTTCCCTTGAGGTGGGAGCCGATATACGCTTTTTCAGAGACCGATTAAATTTTGATATCAGTTATTACAATGCGGTGACCAAAGATCAAATTATCTCCCTTCCCATTGGGGTATCATCCGGATACACCCAACAAGTGGTCAATGGAGGATCGGTAAGATCAACAGGAGTTGAGATCATTGCCGGAATCACACCCATTACTACCCCTGATTTTACTTGGAAAAGCACCTTCAACTTCAGTACAAATAGGGCAACTGTTGAAGATTTACCACAAGATGATGGTAGGCTCACCCTTGCCTATTCCAGAATATATGATAGTCAAAACCAAACGGTATTTGTGCAGGTAGAAGAAGGAGGTAGGGTTGGTGACCTTTATGGCACGGGCTATCTAAAAAATGAGAATGGGGATTTTATACTAACCGATCAAGGGCGGTATATTGCCGACAACAATTTACAGAAATTAGGAAACTACAATCCAGATTTTATGCTGGGCTTTACCAACCAATTTCAATATAAAAATTGGGATTTAGGGGTGCTTTTAGATTGGAGACAAGGTGGTATCATTGTTTCACGGACAAGGGCCTTAGGGAATGTAGGCGGACAGTTGGCCGAAACCTCTTTTAGACCTGAAGCAGGCATTGTGCCAGAAGGTGTAGTAAATGTTGGCACCCAAAATGCTCCGGTATACCAACCCAATACCGTTGCCGTAACTGCAGAAAGTTATTACCGACAATTCTACGACAGAAACCACGAGGAGAACAATACCTACGATGCTTCTTTTCTAAAGTTGAGACAGGTAGCCATTGGATATACTTTTGATAGTTTTAATGTTTTCAAAACCGATGCAAATCTTCGAATATCCCTCATTGGGAGGAATTTGTTTGCTATCACTGAAAATCCACATTTCGATCCCGAACAACTAGCGGTGCAGGGCCAAGGCTTTGTGAGCGGTGTAGAAGATATGTCCTATGCTACCACTAGAAGTATTGGCCTAAAAGCCGGGTTTAATTTTTAAAAAAGAAAGATGAAAAGTTATTTACATATGAAATTTTTGGGATGCATAATGGCTTTGGCCGTTATCACCTCATGCAACAAGGACTTTGAGGAGATCAATACCAATCCTAATGCACCCGTGAGCGTACAACCCAGTTTACTGTTACGCCAAGTGATCTATGATTATGGGGAACAAATGTCATACGAGGGTTTTACGGCAGGAAACCTGCTCGGACAATATACCACCGCCCTTGATTTTAACCTTTTTGATAGGCACAATTTAAAATCTCCCCAGCTGGGAGGAAATCCATGGCCTATTTTTTATAAAAACCTGCGAGACAATGAACTTATTTTGGATCAGGCCAGAACTGAAGAAACCTTTGCCGTATATGAAGGTCCAGCCCTTATTTTAAAGGCTTATATGACAGCGGCCTTGACAGATATCTTTGGGGATGTTCCCTACTCTGAAGCATTTAGGGGAAAAAGTGAAACCGTTACTCCTAAATATGACGCCCAAGAAAATATCTATTTGGAAGATGGGGGCATTTTGGACAATCTCAACAAAGGAATAGCGGCCATTCAAAACTACTCGGGCACCATCGCTTTGGAAGGGGATATTTTGTTTGAAGGTGACTTACAGGGTTGGATTCGTTTGGCCAATTCCCTGAAACTTAAATCCTTGATGCGAATTTCCAATAAAATGGATGTTTCAGCAGAATTACAGGCCATTTATAATAATGGAGTATATATAGGTGACAATTCACAAAATGCTGTTTTTGATTTTACGGATGGGGAGCCCAATAATTTTAGATTGGCCCGTTTGCGTGTTGGGGATTTCAACAATTTTGTCTTGTCCGAAACCATGGCGGAAATTTTGGTGAATCTAAATGATGATAGGATAGAGCGGTTGTTCCGTCCTTTCGCTAATAGCACCAATGAAGAATTCAATGGCCTATTAAACGGAATTGATGCCTCTCAGACGTCAATAGCTTTGGCCGATTATTCCTTGACCGGAACAATTTTCAGGGAAAATACTGGACTTTTGGATGCGAATTTCATGACCAGCTGGGAGACCCAGTTCCTTTTGGCGGAAGCTGCCGAAAAAGGTTTTATCAACGCAAGTGCACAACAATTGTACGAGTTAGGAGTCACCCAGGCTTTTGAATACTGGCAGGTACCATTACCGTCTACCTACCTAACCATAGATGCCGCTTATGATCTATCTGGAACGGAACCTTTAGAACAGATTATTACCCAAAAATGGATAGCCAATATGATCAATGGGTATGAAGGGTGGATTGAATACAGGCGTACAGGCTTTCCGCAACTAAAAACCATTTCAGCAAGTCTAAACAACGATCTTATTCCAGTTAGAATGCCCTATCCTGCAGAGGAAGAGGCTCTGAACAATAAAAACTATACAACTGCTGCAGCAGCAACAGATGGCAACAGCATCAATGTAAAGGTTTGGTGGAACGAATAATTCATTTATGGTTGGGTTTGAAACCCTGGTAGGAGAGGTGGAAAAAAATAAGTAAGAGATAAAAAAATAGTTATGGAACAGTATTGGCAATGGGGCTTGATTATCACTTCTAGTGTAGTGCTGTTCTTGCTTTCGCCCCTTGCCAAAAATACCAATCAGTTTTTTAAAGCGGTGCATAAAAAGAAAGCCCCCAATACCTTTATGTTAATGGGGAGTTTGGTGATCTCTTGGATCTTTGCCAAGAGCATAACCAATGCCGCAAATTTGGGGCTTGACTATGGAATTGTTGGAGGGGTAGCCTATGCTGCTTATTATGCTTCCTTTGCGGTGGCAGGACTTATCATTTATCAAATGCGCATACAGGGTAAATTCCTCAGCATACACCATTTCTTAACCTCAAGATATGGAAAGGGTGCAGTTGCGGTATTTTCTATTCTCATTGCTATCCGACTATTTAACGAAGTATGGAGCAATACCATGGTCATTGGCACTTACTTTGGGGAAACTGGATCAGCCCCATATTATTGGTCTATTTTAGTTTTTACGGCACTTACCTTGGCCTACACCCTAAAAGGCGGACTTAGTAGCTCCATATTTACAGATGTGATCCAAATGGCACTATTTTCCATTCTTTTGTTCATCATACTTTGGAATGTATTCCATGTAGATGCCTCTTTCTCTCCTTCTAAAGCCATTACAACCGGAGTGTGGAGTTTTGAAATGGGTGTCAATTTGCTTTTGGCGGCCCTTTTACAGTCCTTTAGCTACCCCTTTCACGATCCCGTTTTGACCGATAGGGGTTTTATCAGTAGTCCAACAGTGACAAGAAAAAGCTTTTTATGGGCAAGTTTAGTGGGCGCATTAAGCATTATACTATTCAGTATTATAGGAGTCTATGCGAGGTACGCAGGACTACAAGGGCAAGCTGCCGTTGAAGTGGGAAAAGCTTTTGGTGTGGTTATACTATTGGTCATCAATTTTATAATGATCACTTCAGCAGCATCAACCTTGGATTCAACCTTTTCCTCCTTTTCCAAATTACTATCCGTAGATCTTAAGTTGGGGAATACCTTAAAATTTGGACGATGGTCTATGGCCATCATTGCTATTTTAGGTACAATACCCGTTTTTTTAAATGCAGAAATCTTATCGGCCACCACCATTAGTGGTACTATGGTGATTGGTTTGACCCCTGTATTTCTATTTTGGAAAAGTGAAACGCCTAAAATCAGTTTCTATTTAAGTGTGTTTTGTGGAATATTATTTGGATTTTTATTGCTTTTGGAAGTTTTCCCACAGAGCCTGATCTTCACAAAGGGCAAATATGCCGATTTACTTTGGATTAATTTTTGGGGGATATTTTCCTGCATCTTATTATATTTTATACCCAAATGGATAAAACGATAACACATCTGGGAACCCTATCGGGCAAGCTCATATTATTTGGGGGTGTTTATAGCAACCTTCAGGCCCTGGAGCGTCTTGTAGAAATTGCCAATGAAGAAGGGATATCCCCTGAAAATTGCATCTGTACCGGGGACATCGTAGGTTACTGTGCAGAACCGGAGGAAACGGTGGCTCTATTTAGACAATGGGGAGCAAAGAGTATTTCGGGCAATGTTGAGCAACAATTATTTGAAGGTGCGGAGGATTGTGGTTGTGATTTCATGGAAGGTAGCAGATGCGATGGATTTTCAAAACTATGGTACCCCTACTCCCAAATGAAATTATCCGAGGAATCCATTAAGTGGATGGGCGAGTTGCCCAATCATTTAGCCTTTACCTATGGTGGGAAACAGGTAATGGTGGTCCATGGGTCTTACAACAATGTTTCCGAGTTTATTTTTGAATCCACCCCAGATCATATAAAGCTTGCTAATTTTGAACAAACCCAAAGTGATATCATTATTGCCGGGCATTGTGGACTTCCATTTCATCAAAAATTGGGAAATCGCCAATGGCTAAACCCGGGGGTTATTGGGATGCCGGCCAATGAGGGAAAAACAAGAGTCTGGTATATGGTCCTAGAAGAAATTAATGAGGAAATCAAGGTATCACATAACTACTTTGAATATGACCATGCTTCCGCTAACCAGCTGATGATAAAAAAC
>JBFIGS010000026.1:0-16671 GCA_041602195.1 Sediminicola sp.
CCTCAAGAATTCCTAATTTCATGTCCATTAGCATTAACAGCTCGGTAGAAGCATGAAGACCACAGGAAAAATTAGACATTGGGGCATCTTAATGGACAATACGACCCCCAAAGTCCATCTTGTCAACTCCATTTTGAACGGCCTTCAAAATAGCCCTTTTGAAGGGCTAAGTGATTTGACAGGGGCGTTGTTCTCCCCATTGGAACTACAAAGACTGATAGAAGAGGAAGAACGACATGATATCAAAGTTGTAACCCAAGACACTGTACAGAGCCTAAAATCCATGTCGAGCGGAGAACGCAAAAAAGCACTATTGGCCCATATTTTAAAAACAGAGCCCGACTATATTATCCTTGACAACCCCTTTGACAACTTAGACACATCCTCACAAAAGGAGTTGGCTTTAAAGCTTGAACAAATATCCAAAAAGGTTTCGTTGGTGCTACTTATTACAAGAAAAGAAGATCGGCTATCGTTTATAGAGCACTATTATAAGGCAAGGGAAGATGGTTTGAAACCCTTAAATGAATTGGAGAAACCCAGTGTGGACCTAAAAAGCACATCGCTTTTTATTCCTCAAGCTTTAAAACCATACACCTATGACCACCCAGTGATGGTTGATTTTAAAAATGTCACCGTATCCTTTGATGACAGGCTTATCCTGAACAACATCAATTGGACCATACATCCCGGTGAGTTTTGGCAATTAAGAGGTAAAAATGGCAGTGGTAAATCTACTTTATTGTCCATGATCACCGGTGAGAACAGTAAAGGTTACGGACAGGAGCTTTGGATTTTTGGCCAACTAAAGGGAAGTGGGGAAACCATCTGGGAAATCAAAGAAAAATTGGGCTATTTTACGCCGTCCATGATCGATTCATTTTCTGGACACCATACCGTGGAGCACATGCTTATCTCTGGCCTGTATGACTCTATAGGTCTTTACATATATCCTACAGAGATCCAATTGCAGTTGGCAAAAGAGTGGCTAGGGGTATTGGATTTGACGGAACACAGGAAATCCTTTTTCCACGATCTGTCCATGGGACAGCAACGTTTGATCATGATCGCCAGGGCGATGATAAAGCACCCACTTCTGCTATTATTGGATGAGCCAACATCTGGCTTGGACGACAAGAGCAGCGCCCTTCTCGTCGCTTTGGTAAATAAAATCGCTACGGAAAGCAATACCACCCTTATCTTTGTTTCCCATCGGGAAGAAGAAGGACTGCAGCCACAATATATCTTTGAGCTTCAAATGACCGATCAGGGATCAGTTGGAAAAAAAATTACCCCATAAAAAAAGGGCTACTTTTCAGTAGCCCTTTTTTCTAATCTATATTGAATTTACTATTCTTCTTTTCCTTGTTGAACTCCCTTTTTCAAGAAATCGAACATTACAGGTGTAGCTATGAACAACGATGAGTAAGTACCTACAACGATACCGACAATCATTGCGAACATAAATCCTCTTAAAGACTCACCTCCAAAAATGAAGATAGCCAATAGAACCACCAACGTAGTCAAAGAGGTGTTCAATGTTCTACTCAAGGTACTGTTCAAAGCTTGGTTTGTATTCTCACCAGCCTTCCAGCCTTTTTCTGCAATAATTTCCCTAATTCGGTCAAATACAACCACCGTATCGTTCAAGGAGTAACCAATTACCGTTAAGATAGCCGCGATAAACGCTTGATCTATCTCCATGCTAAATGGCATAATCTTACCGAATACTGAAAATATTCCCAATACGATCAACACATCATGGAATACGGCCACAACCGCACCCAAAGAGAACTGCCACTTACGGAAACGAACCAAGATATAAAGGAACACTACAAACAAGGATCCGATAATTGCAAGGAACGCATTGTTTTTAATGTCATCCGCAATGGTAGGTCCTACCTTAACGGATTGCATAATCCCTATTGCACTTTCACCACTACCAACTTTAAAGTCTTCGTAGCTAGTACCATTTGGCAAATACTTTTGCAAGGTGGTGTATAGTTTATCCTGAATTTCATTATCCACTTCAATTCCCTCTACATCTACTTTGTAAGCTGTAGTAACTTTAATTTGATTGGCCTCACCAAATGTTTTCACATTGGTTCCACTTCCAAATACAGTTGTAAGTTCAGAAGCTATTTCTGATGGGTTAACCACTTTTTCAAAACGAATTTGATAAGAACGCCCTCCTACGAAATCCACTCCCTGCTGTAAGCCTTGGGTAAACAACGAAAACAGACCGATCAAAACCAGTACGGAAGAAAAGATGTAAGAAATTTTCCTTTTGCTCAAGAAATTAATATTGGCATTCTTGAATAAGTTCTTGGTAATTGGAGTAGAGAAATCCAATGTTCTTCCCTTACCAGAAATGTACCAGTCTACCAACAATCTTGTAATGAAAATTGCTGTGAACAATGAGGTTAAGATACCGATGATCAATGTAGTTGCAAAACCTTTAATAGGTCCTGTTCCGAAGATCAAGAGGATTAATGCCGTAAGGCCCGTAGTGATGTTGGCATCCAAAATGGACGATAGCGCATTGCTAAATCCATCGGCTACAGCCTGACTCTTTCCTTTACCTTTTGCCAATTCTTCTTTGATACGCTCAAAGATAAGAACGTTCGCATCCACAGACATACCTATGGTCAATACAATACCGGCAATTCCAGGTAACGTTAATACCGCATTTAAACTTGCCAAGACACCAAAGATCAGAACGATGTTAAGTATCAATGCAATATTGGCGAACAAACCACCTTTACCGTAGTAGAAGATCATCCAAAGCAATACGAAGGCCATGGCTATCAAGAAGGACATAAAGCCACTATCAATAGCTTCTTGTCCCAAAGATGGTCCAACTATTTCTGATTGAATGATATCTGCAGAGGCAGGTAATTTACCAGCTCTCAGAACATTTGAAATATCTTTTGTCTCATTTACAGTGAAGTCCCCAGTAATTTCGGAACGACCTCCAGAGATGGGCCCTGTTGAAACACCAGGAGCGGTATATACTTTATTATCCAGTACAATGGCAATCCCTGTTTGGTTGTTAAAAGCATCACCTGTAAGTTTTTCCCATTCTTTGGCACCGGTAGTGTTCATGGTCATGGACACGGCTGGTCTGTTGAACTGGTCAAAATCTGCCCTGGCATCGCTTACTACATCACCACTGATTCTTGGTGTTCCATCGCGATTAGATTTTAAGGCATATAAATCAACAATTTCTGAACCTTCAGTTGGACGTTCCCAAACAAATTTTACGAATTGGATGTCTGCAGGAATCAATCGACGGATTTCCTTCATCCTCAAATACTCCCCTACTTTGGCGGTATCCTTAATGGCTACGCTAACCAAAGCATTTCCTCCTGGATTGGAAGGTAACAAAAGACTGAATAACGGATTAACATCTTGGGAAAGGTCCAAGGAATCTTGAGCAACATCAGATAACAATGAATCTAATTCTGTTTCTGGTTTTGGCGCTTGTTCCACATTCTCTGCAACTACCAAAGTCTTAAGCTTCTCGTTTGCGTTCTGCAAAAATGTACTTAAACTTGGATTGCTCTGCTTGTATGTTTCCCAGAACTCCAATTGTGCTGTACTTGAAAGTAGATCCTGAGCTCTAGCAATATCTCTAGCTCCTGGCAATTCTACCAATATACGTCCTGAATTTCCTTCACGTTGTATGTTAGGTTGGGTAACCCCAAAACCATCGATACGCTCACGAAGTACTTCAAAGGCGGAAACTATGGATTCGTCAATTTTGGTTCTAATGATCGGTTTTACCTCAGCATCCGACATTTGGAAATTGATCACATCACTTAACCCTTTATTTGCAAAAATATCGGGTGATGCCAATTTTGAATCCCCTTTATTGGCTTCAAAAGCCTCAAAAAACAATTCCAAATAGGTATCGTCACTATTTTTGGAAGCAGCATCTGCATCAGCAAGTGATTTATTGAAGGCAGGGTTTTTAGTATTATTGGCAAGACCTTTCAAGATATCCTTCACAGATATTTGCAAGGTTACGTTAATACCCCCTTTAAGGTCCAATCCTTTGTTCAACTCCTTCTTTTTAGCCTCATCATAGGTGGTATACCCAAGAATAGGATTCTCTCCAATTGAGTCTAAATACCTGGCTTCCAAGACATCTCTCTTAGCTGCGTACCCTTCTTCCGATTCGGGGATACTGTTAGCAGCAAAAACTTTTGCGTCCTTTTCAATTTTACTGGTAATAAAAGTGTAGGATAGCTGATAAATACTAACAATCCCAAACAAGAAAGCAAAAAGCTTTATAAGTCCTTTATTTTGCATTAGTTATTGTGTTAATTTTTGGTGTTTTTTAATAGCGAGCAAATATATCATTTCCCATAGGAACTAACAATATATTTATTTAGATTTATAAAATAAGGGCATCCACCGTCGGTGAACGCCCTTATTTTAACAAATAATCAGAGATTCATTAAACGTCCAGAAGTCCGTTGGTAGCTCTTACCCCAACCGCACTTTCTTGCATTTTGGCTTTTTCGGCATCATTCAGATCAATAGCAACGATTTTCTCAATTCCGTTTCTGCCCAAAATTACAGGCACTCCTATACATATATCTTTTAGTCCGTATTCCCCATCGAGCATCACAGAACATGGGAACATTTTCTTTTGATCGCATGCAATTGCCTGTACCAAAGATGAAACGGCAGCACCTGGGGCATACCAAGCACTCGTGCCCAACAATTTGGTCAAGGTAGCACCACCTACTTTTGTATCTTCTGCTACCTGCGACAATCTATCCTCGGATAAAAATTCAGAAACTTTTACACTATTTCTTGTAGCATGTCTTGTTAAAGGAACCATTCCGGTATCACTATGTCCACCTATCACCATTCCATCAACATCTGAGATAGGAGCTTCCAAAGCTTCGGCCAAACGATATTTGAACCTTGCGCTATCTAAAGCCCCACCCATACCAATAATTCTATTTTTAGGCAATCCAGTGCTCTTATGTACCAAATAGGCCATAGTATCCATTGGGTTACTAACCACAATCAAGATGACGTTGGGAGAATGTTTGATAAGGTTGGAAGAAACCGTCTTCACGATCCCAGCATTAATACCTATCAATTCTTCTCTGGTCATTCCCGGTTTTCTTGGAATTCCTGAAGTGATCACTGCTATATCGCTTCCGGCTGTTTTGGAATAATCATCCGTTACACCAACAATTTTGGTGTCAAAGCCATTTAAAGAAGCGGTTTGCATCAAGTCCATGGCCTTCCCTTCGGCAAACCCCTCCTTAATGTCCAATACTACTACTTCTGATGCGAAATTTTTAATAGCTATGTACTCTGCGCAACTTGCGCCTACAGCACCTGCCCCAACTACGGTTACTTTCATTATATCGATTTTTTTAGTGTGATTCTTAGAGGTCCAAAAATACTGATTTAAAAAATAATAGCTCAGGGATAGCCCCATATATTTTGGAATAATTACCTCAAAGTACCCATCTTCCCAGAATTTCTCAAAATTGTTAAAAAATTATGCGGTTCATCGAGAAATGAGAGAATTTGAAGTCGTTCATCGAATTTTTACAATAGCCCTAGAAAAAAGTACGTTAGCCTAATACCCGAATCCTACAAAACCTAATTATGAAAAAGTTCGCACTTTTCATGGCTATGGCAGTTTTGTTGACCATTTTTGCCTGCTCTAAAATAGCAGAAAATAATGACCCCGTAATTGGGATCTGGTCCGATGAAACCATATCTGCGAAAACAAGTACCAAAGGCCCCACAGGGCGACAAGAATGGATCTTTAATGACGCCTATTTAGGTAGGTACCACAATTATCAAGGACATGAAATCAAAGTCCAAACCGATTTTAAATGGAAAAAGACCGATGATGTTTACATTATCTCCTATCCAGGAACAGATTTCAAAGATGATATTGTGACCATGGAAGAATCCGAGGAAGGCATTATTTTATTGGCAATCGAAGAGGAAGAAATCCTTGCCGTGCGGGAATAAAAATAGTTTTCAAATTATCAAAAGTGCTCCAGTTAACGTTCTGGAGCACTTTTTTTTTGGCACATACTACAGCTCCTTTTGTGCACTTAATTAAATAGTCCCACCTACTTTTAATCCTTTCTATATTAAATCAAATAAGTTGGAGTAGCTATCTCTAGAGATCCGTATGATCCCCAAACAATGATCTTATACACTTACTAAGCTCTCTTTAATTCTTAAGACAACATTGGCATTGATATACAATGATATATGGGGTAGTTGACAAATTATACAGAGCATGTGCCTTGAAAACTGTACAGCGCGCCTTTTTTTTGATGTCTAAGGAGATTTTTGAAAGGTTGCTTTGTGCCTGAAAACAAAAAAGGGCGCGAAGTTATCTTCGCGCCCTTTTTTCAAGAATATAATTTGTTTGTCTACCTAAATCCGAAGTTGACTCCCACGGCTAGGTTGTTGAATTCAGCAAGGGTATAATCTACGTTCAACCTGAAGAATCCCAGCTTTAATTTGGTTCCAATATTAGCGGTAACGCCACTTACTTCAGTTTGGAAAGAAAAAGGATCTGTATAGGTTTGGGATTGAAAAGGTCCGGACTGTACCCTATAGGTTCCCAAGATATCCGTATTGGATTTCCCTGTTATATACCCCAATCCACCATAAAAGTTAATAATGGGTAATTTAGTGGATACCACAGCTTGAAATGCCCAAGTATCCATATTGGTGTCTACTTTTTGGTTCTCTCCTTGTACCACATTGGTATTGGTAAAATCATAGGTGCCACTCAAATGGGTGTATCCCACCACTGCCGAAACAGCTATTGGCAATACTTTATCTGCAGGCAAGTGTTTTGTCAGCTCGTGTTGAATCCCAACACCATATAATCCTACGGACACATCTTCGGTTTCTATTTTTGGCAAGAACCTCACCTTAACTTCAGTTCCTTTGATTAGTCCCATACTTACTTGTAAATAAGCGGAAGGCACAAAATTAATCCCTTCAGCGGCCAATCCGGAAGGAAGATCAAATTCCTCTCTGGTAGTTACCCCTGGGGCAACCTCTCCTTCTACAAAGACCCTTACACCCTCTATATCACCTAATGCCGTTGAAACGGTGTTGGAGGAACTCCCATCTACAAATTGTAAGTTTTCATAATCGGCGGTGTCCAGTATAAATGACTGTTTATCTTCCTTATTCTTAAAGGAGGTCATATTACCAATGATGGATATTTCAAACCCTAGCAAGGGTTTGGCATCTGCCGTATTGTACCATCCGTTGGAAATACTGTACAGCGCTCCTTCGGAGACTGGATTTAAATAATCATTCAAAAATTGTTCCGCATCATTTATTCCGGCAGCAAAAATATCGTTTGGATTGGACTGTGCAGAACTGACCATAGCGGTGGTCAAACATAGTAGCAAAAGTATTTTTTTCATATAATTGGGGTTTTTTTTACTTTACATATAACCCAAAAAGATGAAAATAATTGTGCTGAAAGTGTTGTTATCAAATAAATATTTGGCTTAAACCAAAAAACTCGCACAAAAGGTGCGAGTTTTTCATTATAAACCTAATTTTTTGTTATGCGTCAATATTGGCATAAACAGCATTTTTCTCAATGAATTCCCTCCTTGGGGGAACCTCATCACCCATCAACATGGAAAAGACCCTATCGGTTTCCGTAGCATTGTCTATAGTGATCTGTCTAAGCGTTCTGAATTCAGGATTCATTGTAGTATCCCACAACTGTTCTGCGTTCATCTCTCCAAGACCTTTATAACGTTGGATCCCAACACTACCACTGAAACTCTCAGCTATCTCATCACGCTCCTTATCTGACCATGCATAACGTTTCTTGGTACCTTTTTTCACCAAATAAAGCGGTGGTGTTGCGATATAAACATGACCTCCTTCGATCAGCTCCCTCATATAACGGAAGAAGAAAGTAAGGATCAATGTTTCAATATGGCTACCATCAACATCGGCATCACACATGATGACTACCTTGTGATATCTCAATTTATCCAAGTTCAAGGCCTTGCTATCATCCTCGGTCCCGATGGTCACCCCCAGGGCCGTATAGATGTTCTTGATCTCTTCATTCTCAAAAACCCTGTGTTGCATGGCTTTTTCTACATTCAGAATCTTACCGCGCAATGGAAGGATCGCTTGAAAATTACGGTCCCTACCTTGTTTGGCCGTACCCCCTGCCGAATCTCCCTCTACCAGGAATACTTCACAAAGAGCAGGATCCTGTTCAGAACAATCCGATAGTTTCCCAGGAAGTCCACCTATGCTCATTACCGTCTTACGCTGCACCATTTCGCGCGCTTTGGTAGCGGCATGTCTCGCTTGTGCTGCCAAGATAACTTTCTGAACGATGATTTTGGCATCTTCAGGGTTTTCTTCAAGATAATCGGTCAACATCTCAGATACTGCCTGACTAACAGCTGCAGATACTTCCCTGTTCCCTAATTTCGTCTTGGTCTGTCCTTCAAATTGTGGTTCTGCCACCTTTACGGAAACAATGGCCGTAAGACCTTCCCTAAAGTCGTCACCTTGAACCTCAAACTTCAATTTCTCCAACATCCCTGAAGCATCGGCATACTTCTTTAAAGTAGTGGTCAGACCCCTTCTAAAACCAGAAAGGTGCGTACCTCCTTCATGGGTGTTGATATTGTTCACATAAGAGTGTAAGTTCTCCGTATAGGATGTATTGTACACCATGGCTACTTCTACGGGAATTTCGTTCTTTTCCCCTTCCATGGCGATAACCGTCTTTATTAGAGGCTCGCGGTTTCCATCTAGAAACTTGATAAACTCTTTTAGTCCTTCTTCAGAATAGAAACGCTCACTTACATATTCTCCTTTATCATCTTTTTGACGTTTATCCGTCAAAGTAATAGCTACGCCTTTGTTCAAAAAGGACAGCTCACGCATCCTATTTGCCAAGGTTTCATAACTAAATTCAATGGTTTGGGTAAAGATTGAATCATCAGGAGAAAATGTCACTACCGTACCCCTTTCATCAGTTTCACCGATACTTTTTACTGGATATAAGGCTTTACCTCTTTCATACTCCTGTTCCCATATAACACCATCCCTATAGACCGTAGCCCTAAGGTGATTGGAAAGTGCATTTACAACAGATACCCCAACCCCGTGAAGTCCACCGGAAACCTTGTAGGAATCTTTATCAAATTTACCACCGGCACCAATTTTGGTCATTACGACCTGAAGGGCAGATACACCTTCTTTTTTGTGAAGGTCTACGGGTATACCCCTACCGTTATCTTTAGTGGTTATGGAATTATCTTCGTTTATAATAACAGAAATGGTATCACAGTGCCCGCCCATGGCCTCATCAATGGAGTTATCCACTACCTCATATACCAAATGGTGAAGTCCTCTTACACCTACATCCCCAATATACATGGAAGGACGCATACGCACATGCTCCATTCCCTCTAGGGCCTGGATACTATCTGCCGAATAATTGTTCTTATTTTGCTCTCCTTTATTTGCTTCTTCGCTCATAAATTAATGGTTGTTTCATTATAATTTTAGCAATCCTACAAATATAAGCAATACCCCTCAGATTACGGTTTTTATACCCCTTATAGCCCTTTAAGTTATCAACAAAAATTGTGGAAAATGTAGGTAACCCTCAAAAAATTGAGAATTACGCTTAAAATAGCTTAAAACGGGTCCAAATGGAGAAATTTATACTGTTTCTTCAAATCATAAATAACACAAACAAAAGAAGCACCTTTAAAAGGCGCTTCTTAAGGACTAATTATAATTAAAAACTGACTAAAAAACAGCTTGCTAATTCATACTACTAAAAAAGTTACTTCTGGTAGGCATCGGAATGTACTTTTGCCACTGCCCTTCCCGAAGGATCGTTCATGTTCTTAAAGGCCTCATCCCATTCCAAAGCCACAGGCGTACTGCATGCCACAGAAGGTACCGATGGCACACATAATGCGGCCGCATCAGAAGGGAAATGGGATTCGAAGATTGTTCTGTAATAGAATTCCTCCTTACTTGTTGGCGTCTGCAAAGGAAACCTGTACTTGGCATTTGCAAATTGCTCATCCGTTATCTCCCTGTTCACCATCTCTTTCAAGGTATCGATCCAGCTATATCCTACCCCATCCGAGAATTGTTCCTTTTGTCTCCAGGCCACACTTTCTGGAAGCATGTCCTCAAATGCTTTGCGGACCACCCATTTCTCCATGCGTTCCCCATTGATCATCTTATCTTTTGGGTTGATGCGCATGGCAACATCCATAAATTCTTTATCCAAAAATGGAACCCTGCCTTCAATTCCCCAAGCTGCCAATGATTTGTTGGCCCTTAGGCAATCGTACATATGCAACTTGTCTAATTTACGGACTGTTTCCTCATGGAAATCCTTAGGACTGGGTGCCTTATGGAAATACAAGTATCCACCGAAAAGCTCATCTGCCCCTTCTCCTGATAGGACCATTTTAATCCCCATAGATTTAATGACCCTGGCCATTAGATACATAGGCGTTGAAGCTCTAATGGTAGTGATATCATAGGTTTCCAGGTTATAAACCACATCCTTAATGGCATCCAAACCTTCCTGAATGGTAAATTTTATTTCGTGATGTATGGTTCCTATATGTTTTGCCACTTTCTGGGCCGCTGCCAAATCCGGGGACCCTTCCAAACCTACAGAAAAAGAGTGCAATTGTGGCCACCAAGCTTCAGTGGTATCATCGGACTCAATTCTCTTTTGTGAATACCTCTTTGCAATGGCCGAAGTCACAGAAGAATCCAACCCGCCAGAAAGCAAAACTCCGTAAGGCACATCAGACATCAACTGCCTGTGAACTGCCGCCTCAAGGGCAACCTTAATTTCATCTATACTGGTCTTGTTTTCTTTTACCGCTTCATAATCCATCCAATCCCTGGAATACCAACGTTTCAATTCCCCATCCTTACTGTGCAAGTAATGCCCTGGAGGAAAAAGTTCAATTTTTGTACAGGTACCTTCCAGTGCTTTTAATTCAGAAGCAACATAGAACGTTCCGTTTTGGTCCCAGCCCATATACAATGGAATAATCCCCATATGGTCCCTGGCCACAAAATACTCATCTTTCTCAGCATCGTAGATTGCAAAACCAAAAATCCCGTTCATCTCATCCAAGAATTCTACCCCTTTTTCCTTATATAGCGCCAAGATAACCTCACAGTCAGATTCTGTCTGAAAATTATAGGTGCCTTCAAATTGCTTGCGTAGTTCCCTGTGGTTGTATATTTCACCATTGGCGGCAAGTATTAATTTTTTGTCTTCACTAACTAAGGGTTGTTTTCCGGAAGCCGGATCTACAATAGCCAAACGCTCATGGGCCAAAATAGCCTTGTCGTCTGAATATATCCCGCTCCAATCTGGACCCCTGTGCCTCACTTTTTTGGACATTTCCAATAATTGAGGTCTTAACACTTCTGTGCTCTCCTTAACATCAAACGCACAAACTATTCCACACATAACAATGAATTTATATCAATTATAAAGCAAAGATGCACTTTATGTTTCATTTGTAAAACACAAAATATAATATAGATTACAATTTTTAATAATATTTAGTCATAAACCACCTATATATAATCAACCATAGCTAAACTAGCTTTTAATAGGAACATTTTGTAAGTTGAGGAAACTTTTCCGACATTTATATCCACGAATAATGGATACTCCATTTACTTTATAACTAACATATTTTCAACAATGAAAAAATTAATCACACTAGCTGTTATCGCATTAGCTTTTACTTTCACTTCAGCTACTGCCCAAAAGTTCAGCGGCATGGATAAGAGTCCGGCTGACATCGCAACGTACCCATCGAGTTACAAAATCGCAGATAAATATGCCAAAATTGTTTACAGCAGACCTCAGTTAAACGGCAGGTCTTTATCAGAATTGGCTCCAGCTGGCAAAGTATGGAGAACAGGCGCCAATGAATCAGCAGAACTTACATTGTACACAGCAGTTAAAATTGGCGATAAAATGGTTTCTCCTGGTACTTATTCTTTGTTCACCATTCCGGGAGCAGAAGAATGGACAGTGATCATAAACAGTAAATTGAACCAATGGGGTGCTTACTCCTATGACGAAAGTGCAGATGTTGCCAGAGTTAAGGGCAAGGTCAGCAAAGGCATGGAATCTTTGGAAGCTTTTTCAATTACTTTTGATGAAGACAATAACGGTAATTTGGTAATGGGCTGGGGCACCACTAGAGTAACGGTTCCTTTTAGCGTATCAATGTAATCATCACAACATACAAAATTTAAAAACCGGGGCATTTGCTTCGGTTTTTTTATTGATTTACAATCGCAACTAAAATACCTTTCAATATTACCTTCTAAATTAGAAGCTCCACACAATAAGTAATTAACTTTACCCCATGCTAAAAGACTACCTAAAATGGACTTGGCTATTTCTTAAAAGCTCCAACTTTTATAGAGGGATCCTTTTAACAGTGGCTGTGCTCATCCCCTTGATCAGTTTTGATATTGCCGGACATTTAGCTTACGGCATATCCATTGCCATGGGCGTTTTTCTCAATGCCCCCAGCAATACCCCTGGAACTTTTAAAAGAAAGAATATCAGCACGCTTTTAAGTATTGGCCTCACCATGCTGGTCACCTTGATCATTAATTACTCCAAGGTTCATTTTGTAGTCCTAATCGCTGCCTTGCTTGTTGTTTCCTTTTTTGTTTCCTTGATCGCCGCCTACGGATTTAGGGGTTCATTAATTGCATTCGCAGGCCTTTTAGCCATGACTTTGGCGCTTGCCAGGGATATTTCTGAATTTAGCATTTGGTTGCATGTAGTCCTTATTGGGGTCGGCGGACTTTGGTTTTTGGTCATGTCTTGGGCATTCCAATGGCTATCCCCTAAAAAAGATGAAGATCAATTATTATCCGAGACCTTATACCTCACCGGAAGTTATTTAAAGGTTAGGGGAAAATTATTGACCAAAAGAACCAAGAGGGAAAAATTACTGGGAGAGATACTTCACCTTCAGACCCAACTGACCGAAAAGCACGAGACCCTGAGAGAACTGCTACTAAGTGAACGGAAAAAAATTGGTCGTTCTGGTTTTGATGAAAAAAGAGTGCTTATCCTTATAACCTTGGTGGATATCCTGGAATTGGCACTGGCAAACACCTTGAACTACAACCAAATTGATGATCTTTTTGGAGACCAACACCATCTGCTTCCCTTTAGGAATTTGAATATAACCATGGGCAACCATTTACAGGTACTTTCGGAAATCCTAGTGCGCAATAAAAAGGTACAGAGCAAAGATGAACTTTTGGAGTCTGTTGAAAAGGCCCAAAATGCCATACGGGATTACTTATCTGAGGTACCCTTGCCCGAGGGTCGTGAAGGTGCCATCATCCTAAGAAATTTATTGGATTACCAAGAGCAGCAGATTGAAAAGGTTCGCTCTATAAGAAGAGTCATGGCGAACGTGGGCAAGACCAATAAAATAGCCCTCAAAAGAAAGGATGCCCATCAATTTATTACTACCCAGGAATACAGTCTGAATATTCTTCTTCAGAATTTAAGTATAAATTCCCCCATATGTAGACATGCCCTTAGACTGACCATTGCCGTTGGGGTTGGATTTTTATTGGGGACCTTACTGGGAATCAGAAATCCGTATTGGATCGTCCTTACTTTGATCGTGCTTATGCGCCCTAGTTATGGCCTTACCAAGTCGCGCGCCATAGAACGTATCATTGGCACCCTGATCGGAGCAGCGGTAGCAGTTTTGATCATCCTGGTGACCAATAACACCATCGTCTATCAAATATTGGCAGTTATCTCTTTAACCCTGGCCTTTTCACTCATCGTACAGAGCTACCGTTCCGCGGCCGCATTTATAACCCTTTTTATCATCTTTGTCTATGCCCTCATCAATCCAAATAGTTTCCAAGTGGTCCAATATAGGATATTGGATACGGCGATAGGAGCAGTCTTGGCTGTTATTGCAAATTACACGCTATGGCCTACATGGGAGTTTATGAACATCGATGGTTTTATAAAGGCGATGGTCAAAAAGAACAAAGCTTATTTGTTGGCGATCCAAAGGCTTTATCACTCCAAGGAAATTACGGCGCTGGAATATAAAATGCCCCGAAAGGAAGCATTTTTAGCGATAAGTAATTTAAATGCGGCCTTCCAACGTATGACACAGGACCCGAAATCGAAACAGAAAGAAATGGGACTCACCTATGACATAGTGACCTTGAACAACACCTTTTTATCTGCTCTGGCCTCTTTGGGAAGTTTTATACAAAATCATAAGACCACCGAGCCCAGTATCCATTTTGATGCCTTTATCGCCAATATCCATAATAATTTGGAAGAAACCGAAGCCTTATTGGATAAAGAAAAAAAACCAGAACTATTGGATCATATTGATATGGAAACCGCCAAAAAAGAGCTCCAAGATTCTTACAATGCCCTAGTTAAAGAACGCAATGAGCAAGTACTGGCAGGCGTAACGGTTATTGGTCAAGAAATGAAGGTATTGCTACAAGAGGCCCATTTAATTTCCAATCAATTGATATGGCTCAAAAGCCTTTCGGAAGATTTAAAAAAGAATACCGCTAAATACGAAACTGTATTTAGCGGATGATCTATTATTATTGGTTGACTTTTTAGTTGACTTTTTTGCCGTCTATAAATACTTGCTCCGCAGTCAAATCAGGAATACTATTCTTGCGTACGGTCATGATATCGTCATTTAAAATGACAAAATCGGCCATTTTACCTACTTCGATACTTCCTTTTTCATTCTCCTCAAAATTTGAATAGGCCGCCCAAATGGTCATCCCTCTTAAGGCTTCCTTTCTAGACAAGGCATCCTTCATCTGAAAACCTCCTTCTGGATAGTTATCCGTATCCATTCTTGCCACAGCAGCATAAAAGGTAAGGAACGGGCTCACTTGCTCCACTGGAAAATCTGTTCCCAATGCCACCTTCCCGGCGCGTTTTAATAATTCTTTAAAAGCATAGGCGCCTTTTACACGTTCTTTTCCCAATCTATCAGCAGCCCAATACATATCACTTGTAGCATGGGTTGGCTGAATGGAAGGAATAATTCCCAATTCAAAATAATCAAAATCTTCTGGGGCGATCACTTGCGCGTGCTCTATCTTCCATCGTCTGTCCCCTTTCCCTTTCAGGGCTTCGGCATATGCCTTTAAGACAACAACATTTGCCGAATCCCCAATGGCATGGGTGTTCATTTGGTAGTCCGTAGCTATGATCCTATCCACTAGGTTCTGTATATCGGCCACTGAGGTAACCATGGCACCAAAATGTCCTGGCTTATCGGAATAGGCTTCTTTCAAAGCTGCCCCTCTGGAACCTAGGGCCCCATCACCATATACTTTTATAGATCTTACATTGAGCTTATCGGTCTTGACAATACCCTTATTTAAATAATAATCAAGATTCTCGGGGGTATTGCTCACCATGGCATAGACCCTAATGGAAAGGTCTCCTGCCTGCTGCAGGCTATCTATCAATTCAATGGTGCTTCGGTCCAGACCGGCATCATTGACTGTGGTAAGTCCATAGCTAAGACTAATACGTTCAGCATCTTTGAGTGCCTGTATTTGAGTAGCCCTGTTCGGCTTGGGAACAACGGCATCTATCATTCCCATGGGATTATCTACCAAGATCCCTGTGATCTGACCCTTCTCTTTTACAATCTCCCCCCCACTAACATTTGTGTTGGAAGTGATCCCTGCCATATCCAAGGCTTTTTGATTTACCAAATATGCATGACCATCTACACGTTCCAAGGCCACGGGTGTATTTGGAAATAGAGCATCCAATTCCTTTTTTGTTGGGAATTCCTTTACTTCCCAATCATTTTGGTCCCATCCCCTACCTCTTATAAAATCCACTGGATTTTTGGATTGAAACTCCTGAACCCTATCCAATACTTCCTGATAGCTTTTGGTCCCCACCAGATCTACAATCTGCTGGTTGAGCCCCAGTCCATAAAAATGACAATGGGCATCAATCAAACCAGGGATTATGGTCTTACCCCCAGCTGTAATAGTTTTTAAGGACGTATATTTTTTATTGATTTCGTCCGAAGTACCCACGGCCACAAATTTTCCATCCTTGACGGCGAAGGCACTGGCTTTTGCAAAAGTATCATTGACAGTGTATATATGCGCATCCTGAACAATTAGGTCAACGGTTATTTTGTTTGGTGCACAGCTGGCCAAAGAAATGGCCATAAGAAGTAGAAGTTTTTTCATGGAATTTAAATTGATTTCACCAAAAATAATGATTTACGACCAGCACACTATCAATTCACTCTATTTTAGCAAAAAAAAGTGTCCATCGCAATTGTATTGCGATGGACATTTAAAACTAAATTAGAACTTTTTAAATTCTCAATTAAGACTTTTTTTTACTTAGCGTAAGAAATGCTCCCCCAATTAGTAATGCTACACCTAGAATAGGCGACCACTGTACTGGATGGTTTGTTTTTTGGCTAATTTCTATAGGACCAAGATCCACTACTTTTTCTTTGGTCACAAAATTAAATCCGGTGTATGCCATCATCAAAATTCCTAGGACGATCAATACCA
>JBFIGS010000027.1:0-16634 GCA_041602195.1 Sediminicola sp.
AGTTAGAGGTTCATTGAACAGAATTTCCAAATTAGGTGATGTGAGTGTAGATGATCTTTCTCACTATGCTGCTGACGGTACTATTAAATATGCCTTTTTGAAAAACACTAAGTTAGATCCTTTCGTTGAAATCGGAGGTGGATATACTTGGGTTAATGAAATTGGTGCTGGTACTGTTAATGGAGGTGTTGGTGTTAACTATTGGTTTTCCGATAACATCGGTCTAACTGTACAGACTTCTTACAAGCATGCTTTCGAAGATTACGGAGTTAAACATTTCCAACACTTAGCAGGTATCGCCATCAAATTTGGTGGAACTGATACTGATGGTGACGGAATCTACGATAAAGACGATGCTTGTCCTGAAGTAGCTGGTCTTGCAATATTCAACGGATGTCCTGATACTGACGGTGACGGAATCGAAGATAGCAAAGATGAGTGTCCTAACGAAGCTGGTTCTAAAGAAATGAACGGTTGTCCTGATGCTGACGGTGACGGGGTTGCTGATAAAGATGATGCTTGTCCTAACGAAGCTGGTCTTCCTGCATTAGCTGGTTGTCCTGATGCTGACGGTGACGGTGTTGCTGATAAAGATGATGCTTGTCCTAGCGAAGCTGGTCCTGCTGAAAACAAAGGTTGTCCTTGGCCTGATACTGACGGAGACGGAGTATTGGATAAAGATGATGCTTGTCCTGAAGTAGCTGGAACTGTTGCTAACAAAGGTTGTCCTGAAGTAACTGCTGAAGTTCAGAAACAATTGAACGACTATGCAAGAACTATCTTGTTCGACACTGGTAAATCTTCTATCAAAGCTGAATCTACTGCTGTAATGGTAGATATCATCTTGATCTTGAAAGAATATCCAACAGCTAAGTTTACTGTTGAAGGTCACACTGACAGCGTTGGAAGTAACTCATTGAACCAAAAACTATCTGAAGAGAGAGCTAATTCAGTAAGAGACTTCTTGGTAAAAGAAGGAATCGGAGCTGATAGGTTAACTGCTATCGGATATGGTGAAGATAAGCCAATCGCTACCAACAACACAAGAGCTGGTAGAACTCAAAACAGAAGAGTTGAAATTAACTTGATCAAGTAATCAAGATCAATTCTCAATCATAATTAAAAGCTCCGCAATTGCGGAGCTTTTTTTGTTTAATACCCTGCTGAACACCTTCCCGTTCGTAACCAAATAACTCTTTTATATCCCTATATTTATACTCCTATTTTAAGCGATGTATTTATGAAGAGTTTTCTTGAAGAAGTTATTGAAGAGGTCCAAGAGAAATATGGATCGCTCGAGGAAATTATTTTTGTATTACCCAGTAAAAGAGCCGGAACCTTTCTGAGAAACAGTATTGGTAAAATAGCGAACAAGACCGCCTTTGCCCCTGAAATCTATAGCATTGAAACCTTTATCGAAAAGATAGCCAACCTGGGCTATGCCAACAATACCGAGCAGTTATTTCACCTATACGAGAGCTACCTTAAAACCACCCAGGAAGAGCCTGAGAATTTCTATGCCTTCTCTAAATGGGGCCAGACCCTATTGCAGGATTTTAACGAAATAGATAGATACCTCGTTGATTCAAAAGCTATATTTTCCCATCTATCGGCAATCAAAGAAATCAACCATTGGTCCTTGCAAGAGGGAAAGACCAAAATGATTACGGACTATTTACAGTTTTGGAACAATCTACCACAGCTGTACGAAACATTCAATACCTCCTTGTTGGAAAAAGGCCTTGGCCATCAAGGCTTGGTATACAGAAGGGCCACGGAACAATTAAAAACCTATTTGGAAACAAAGCCAGGGGCCATCCATGTTTTTATAGGTTTTAATGCCTTGAATACGGCAGAGTCCAAAATAATACAGGAGATCTTGGAAACAACCCCCAGTGAAATACATTGGGATATTGATCCCTATTTTTTGGAAGACAACATCCATGATGCCGGACATTTTATTCGCCAGCATTTTAAAACCTGGAACTGTCTGCTGAACAAGACCAAAAAAGGGGTAAAGGAAAATTATCTTGAAAAGAAGGATATCCAAATCGTGGGCCTGCCCAAAAACGTTACCCAGGCCAAATATGTAGGGCATCTTTTAAATACAATACAGGCATCAAATAAAGAAACACTAAAGAATACCGCTGTGGTTTTGGGGGACGAGACTTTGCTCAATCCAATCATGAATTCGGTGCCCGAAGCCATTGAAGGGGTAAATATCACCATGGGGTATCCTTTGCACAATAGCCCATTGGCAAGCTTTTTTACGCAGTTCTTTGAACTTTACTTGAATAAAGACCCACAAGGCTGGTACTTTCAAGATCTGCTCAATTTTCTATCCCATCCATACACAAAAATATATTTGACTCAGGAGGATGTTGATGGCTCCTATATATTGAGTGAGGCCATAAAATCCAATAATTGGTCGTACGTCAGCCACGATAAGATAAATTCGGTCATACCCACAGAAATCACAAACATCCACAATCTATTTTTTAAAGAGAACGTTTCCATATCAGCGTTTCTGGATATCTGCTCAAAAGTCATTCTAGGTTTAAAAGACCCCTTTAAAACAGGGTACCAAGACTTAGGAATGGAATATTTATACAGATTCCATGAATTGTTCAACCAACTGAACGAATTGGTAAGGCAATACCCATATATATCCGATCTACGATCACTTATAAGTCTGTACAGGGAATTACTGTCATCGGAAACGCTGGACTTTAGGGGGGAGCCTTTAAAAGGGCTTCAGATTATGGGTATGCTGGAAAGTAGGAACCTGGATTTTGAGACTGTGATCTTAACATCGGTCAATGAGGGCATCCTCCCTTCTGGGAAAAGCAACAATTCCTTTTTACCATTTGATTTAAAAATCGCCTTTGGACTGCCCACATACAAGGAAAAGGACGCCGTGTACACCTATCATTTTTACCGATTGTTGCAGCGTGCCAAGCACGTCTATATTTTGTACAATACGGAGCCCGACGTACTTGAAGGAGGGGAAAAAAGTAGATTGATAGCCCAGTTACTGACAGACAAAAACAGAAGCAAGGATATCACAGAACTGGTGGCCGCTCCAGAGATAAAGACTTCGTTAAAAAAGAGCTGTACCATCCCAAAGGATGGGGCCTTAATGCAAAAAATTAAGGAGTTGGCAGAAAAGGGATTTTCGCCATCCTCCCTTACCAACTACATCCGCAACCCCATCGATTTTTACAAACGGAGTATTTTAAAGATCAATGATGTCAATGAAGTGGAAGAAAACGTGGCCGCCAATACCTTTGGAACTATAGTTCACGACTCCTTGGAAGAACTCTATATTCCATATATTGGCCAGAACCTGAACAAGGAAGCACTTGATTCTATGTTTCCATTGATCAAAGGTGTCGTAAAAAAACATTTTGTGCTAAATTATGCCGATGGAGATATCAGCAGGGGCAAAAACCTAATAGCCTATAATGTAGTGCTCCAATACATTGAGAATTTTATAAAATCAGAACTCGAAGAAATTAAAGGCCATCAAATTAAGATTTTGGGCCTAGAAGAAGGTTGGAACACACAATTGGCCATAAAAGGATTGAATTTTCCGGTAACACTCAAGGGAAAATTGGACCGTATTGATGAAAGGGATGGCATTCTCAGAATTATCGATTATAAAACGGGAAAGGTAACATCAAAAGATGTGGAAGTGTACGACTGGGATGAACTGATAACCAACTATGACTTTAGCAAGGCCTTTCAATTACTTTGTTATGCCCTAATGTACAATAGCAAACAACCCATTCAAAAATTGGAGGCAGGAATCATTTCATTTAAAAATCTAAGGGAAGGACTTCTACTTTTTGCCACTAAACCAAAAAAGGGCGACCGCAACAAGGATACTTTGATTACCCAAGAGACGATTGCCCTATTTGACACTGCCCTACAAACCCTGATTTTGGAAATTTGCAATCCGGACATTCCCTTTGTAGAAAAAGAGGTTTAATCCTATTTTAAATCTGGCCTTGTTGGCCTTACCTCAATTTTACTTGGTAAGGTCCTTGGATTCATTTTTAAAAGGTCCAATACCAATTCCCCTATATCCTCTGGCTGAATTTTCCAAGCATCGGCTTCAGATGGTTCGTGGTCATTAAAATGCGATGCTACGGAACCCGGCATGATGGTCGACACTTTAATATCGTATTTACGCAAATCCAACATTGCGGCTTGGGTAAAACCAACAACGCCAAATTTTGTAGCATTGTACCCTGCCCCATTGGCAAAGAAATTTGTTCCTGCCAAACTGGCCAACGTAATATAATATCCCTTAGATGCCTTTAGGGCCTCTACGGATGCTTTTAAAGTGTGGAAGACTCCATTTAGATTGGTGTCCACCATTTGGTGCCAATCTTCCTCAGAGAGCTCATCTACGGGCGCAAAATGCCCAACCCCTGCATTTGCCAGAACGACATCCAGTTGCCCCCATTTTTCCAGTATCGATTTTACAGCTGAAGCCTCATCACCGTGTTTGGTGACATCCGATGCTATGGCCAAAACATTGTCCGGTGTTCCCAATTCGTTGGCTGCCTTTTTTACCGTTTCCATGTTGCGTCCACTAATGGCTACCCTCATACCGGCTTTGAGCAATTGTTCTGCAACCCCAAAACCTATTCCTTTGGAACCCCCAGTGATATATGCTACTTTATTCTTTAAATTGATCATATCTGTTTCTTTTTCGTGAAATTATAATTATAGCCTAACAATTAAAAATGTAGCACGTTATTGTTTTCTTAAATCAAATGCAAGCTAAAAAAAGAGCCCCTTCCAATTAATCCCATTACAATGGAAAGAACTGGACGGAGCCTTAATTAAAATAATACTTTGGTTGGTTTACAACCTTCAGGACCTATTGAAAAATAACGATCCCAAGAGGGGGAATGTTTATTCTTACCGACTTTTCCTGACCATTCCATGGGGTATTGGACGCTTTTATAGTTGTATTGAGCATGCCACTGCCCCCGTATTTTTCGTCGTCACTGTTAAAGATTTCCTTGAACTTTCCAGATTTCGGAACTCCGATGTGATAATTCTCCCTAGGAACTGGGGTAAAATTACAAGCGATAAAAAGATCGTTCTTTTTGTCGTGTCCTTTCCTGGTGTAGGTAAGTACAGAATGTTCATGATCTCCATAGTCTATCCACTGAAAGCCTTCGGGACTGAACTGCTTCTCATAAAGAGCCGGATAACTTTTATAAATAGTATTCAAATCCTTTACCATCTTTTGTACACCCAAATGAACATCGTATTGCAGTAGGTGCCAATCCAAGCTTGTTTCGAAATCCCATTCTGAAGACTGTCCAAATTCTGCCCCCATAAACAACAATTTTGTCCCTGGATGGGTATACATATAGCCCAATAATAACCTAAGGTTGGCGAAACGCTGCCATTCATCCCCTGGCATCCTATACAGGAGTGACTGCTTTCCGTACACCACTTCGTCATGTGAAAAGGGGAGCATGAAATTTTCAGTAAACGCATAGGTCATACTAAAGGTAATATCATTCTGATGATGCTTCCTATAGATGGGTTCGTTTTTAAAGTAGGTGAGCGTATCATGCATCCATCCCATCATCCATTTCATTCCAAATCCTAGTCCACCTAAATTTATAGGCTTAGAAACCCCTGGAAAGGCCGTTGATTCTTCGGCAATGGTCTGAACCCCTTTAAAACTCTTGTAGACTTCCTCATTAAGCTCTTTGATAAAGGCAATGGCGTCCAAATTTTCATTGCCCCCATATATATTGGGTTCCCATTCCCCATCTTCCCTTGAATAATCCAAATAAAGCATAGAGGCCACGGCATCTACCCTTAAACCATCTACGTGATACTGCTCTAGCCAATAAAGGGCGTTGCTGATCAAAAAGGCCTTCACCTCATTTCTTCCGTAATTAAAGATAAGGCTCTTCCAATCTTGGTGGTAGCCCTTTTTTCTATCGGGGTGTTCGTATAAGTGTGATCCATCAAAAAAACCAAGGCCATGGGCATCTTCTGGAAAATGGGAAGGTACCCAGTCCAAAATGACCCCAATATCGTTCTGGTGCATTTTATCCACCAATAATTTAAATTCTGCCGGACTCCCAAAACGACTGGTTGGGGCAAAATATCCTGTAAGCTGGTATCCCCAAGAAGGGTCATACGGAAATTCCATGATGGGCATGAACTCTACATGCGTAAAACCCATTTCCTTTACATAGGCGACCAATTCATCGGCCATCTCCGTATAGGTTAAAAATTCCTTCTCATTTTTCTTTTTCCATGATCCTAAATGTACCTCGTAAACGGCATACGGTCTGTCCAATCCATTCTTATCCTCCCTGTAGCCCATCCAGGCAGAATCTTTCCATTTATAGTCGTCCTCCCATACTACAGAAGCTGTCTTTGGTGGATGCTCGCAAGATCTTGCAAAGGGATCGGCCTTTTCGGTTTTCATGTCATAGTTATGGGAATGTATTTTATACTTATAGACCGCACCTTGGCCAACATTGGGTACGAAGCCTTCCCAAATCCCGCTGCCGTCCCAACGCACGTTTAATTTATGGTCACCTTCTAGCCAATAATTGAAATCTCCAACCACAGAGACCGATTTGGCCGTGGGGGCCCAAACGGCAAAATATGTGCCCTTTTCCCCGTTTACTTCAATTGGGTGCGACCCTAATTTATCATATAACCTATAGTGTTTTCCTGCCTTGAACAAGTTTATATCGAATTCTGAAAATAAACTATGTGGTATGACTTTTCCCATGTATCCTTCTAATTTGACTCGTTAATTATACTCATTATCCCTTGTAGGGGAATTACTGCCCATTGGGGCCTTGAATTCATTTCATATCCCAATTCGTATACCGCTTTCTCCAACATGCAGTATTTCAAAATAAAGATGCGTTCCTGGGAATATCCAATATTCAAATTGTGTTCCCTTACCAACCCAACATAAGTACCCATAAATACCCCAATAAAGTAGCGGTACAAAATTTCTCCTGCCTTGAATAACTCTTCCTGGCTATATGGGAATTCTTCCCCATGGCTAAATATAGTTGAATATATGGCATAATGAAAGGAGCGGAAGATTCCGGCCACATCCTTTAGTGGTGGCTGTTTCACTTTTCGGTCCCTAATAGTACTCTCTGGCTCCCCTTCAAAATCCAGCAAGTAAAAATCATCATCCTTCACCAAAATCTGTCCCAAGTGATAATCTCCATGTATTCGAATGCGTTCCCCTTTGAGCTTGGTCCAATCAAAATTGATGAACCGCTTTCGGATTTCGTTTTTCCGTTCTAAGAATTCCTTTCCAAGATCCAAGGAAAGCCCCTCTAACCGATGCATGTTGTTCTCTACAATATTTAGCCTGTTCTGGAATTGATAAAGTAACCTATTCTTTAGCCATACCTCGTAATCCCCATTAAAATGGGTTGGCGTAAATGCAGTATCCCCATGCTCCGATCCTAGGGCAATGTGCATTTCTGCTGTACGTTTGGCCAATATTTGTAATTTCAGGAATACATTGAGTCCGGCCCAATCAATGATCTGATGAGGCACATCGTTAATCCCAAGACTTGCAAAAATTGGCACTTCCGGCAACATGTCAATATTTATATTCTTATACTCCAGATTGCCAAAGACCTTTTTCACCTCTTTCAACATATACTCCCAAGCATCTCCCTGATTTGGAACCAGTTCCTGCATTAGGGCCACGGTGATGTTAAAGTCGTCCTCCACAACATTGATGCTCCCTTGATAGGCAGGTGTATTTTTAAACCCTTTAATCTCCGATAGGAAACAGCTCATTTCATAATCCGGATTTTTATCAGAATAGATACGCCTAAAGAATTTGATGACCGACCTATCGTTGATAATAATGGAGGTGTTGCTCTGCTCCAGACCCATAAATCGGGAAGAAACATACTCGGTATCGTGGAAATTAACACTCTTATGGTACCTTACTTTGGTGGTGTCATTGGGAACAGAGTTCACTATCCGTTCAAAAACAAGTTTTCTAAATGCCTCTAAATTAAGGGCATCCACGATAAAACCTTCCTGGTTCTTAATGGACAATGGCAAAATCCGTTCTTTCTCATCAAAACTACCATCAGAAATAAAGGCTATGGGCAAAAAATAATGCTGGAAAAAAGCTTCTTCAAAATTCACTTCCAATAACAACCCGTAATAGACCTCTTCATTTTGTTGTATCCTAAAATATTTCTGAAGTTCAATATATTTCAACTTGCTGGACTTGCCTCCGTACCAACGTTGCTTTACAATATAGTTCTCCAGCACATCGGACAAAAAGGCCTTAGTGAACTTTGTATCCTCCATTAAGGATTCCCATGGAGTATCAAATGTATAAGGGGGTTGTGATATGGTATCTTTCTTTGCTTTTCCCATTACTTATTTATTTATATGAAACACGTGAAATGGCAACGTAGGATTTAATTCAACATAGTTCCATTCAGAATTCCAATTATAACTATTTCCTGTTATCGCATCCCTCATAGAAAATTGATGTCCATCTTCCACACCCAAAGATGACAGCGGGAGCTGAACAAACCCTTGTTGGGTGTGATGTGAATCTAGACTGATAACTGTCAAAGTCTCATCCGATTTATCATCACTCCATTTATAAAAAGCGATCAAATTACTGTTCTCAATATGGCAAAATTGAATATTATTTGTTTGCTGTAGGGATGCATGCTTCTTACGGGCCTCGTTTATTTTAGTGATCAGGTAGGTGATTTTGTTTTCTATGGACCAGTCCCAATGCCTTATCTCGTATTTTTCGCAGTGGATATATTCTTCCTTCCCTGGCATGGCATCTGAAACCATATATTCAAAGACAGGACCATAAATTCCCAAATTTCCACATAGTGTTCCTGCTAGAACGTACCTGATAAGATGCATTGTATCATTAGCGCCTTGTAGGTGATAGGGATTGATATCTGGAGTGTTTGGCCAAAAATTAGCACGGTAATATTCCTTCATTTCCGACTGCGTCAGCTCTGTTAAATATTCCATTAGCTCACCTTTGTCCACTCTCCAGGTAAAATAACTATAGGATTGTGAAAAGCCCTGTTTGGCCAGTTGCTGCATTACCTTGGGCCGTGAAAATGCCTCGGCAAGGAACAGTACGTCTGGGTGTTTCTTTTTTACCTGATCAATTAACCATGCCCAAAAGTAATAGGGTTTTGTATGCGGGTTGTCTACCCTAAAAATGTTTACCCCACAATTGACCCAATGAAGGGCTACGCTGAGCAACTCTTCCCATAATTCCTTGTACGCTTTGGTTTCAAAATAAAAATTGACAATATCCTGATATTTTTTAGGTGGATTTTCGGCGTACTGCATGGTGCCATCCGGCCTTTTTCTAAACCATTCAGGGTGGTCCGTGATATAGGGATGGTCCGGCGCCGCCTGGAAGGCCAGATCCATAGCTATTTCAATACCATGATTGTTGGCTTGTTGTATTAAATTCTTGAAATCGTCCTCTGTTCCCAATTCTGGATGAATAGACTTATGCCCTCCCAAATGGGACCCTATGGCCCATGGCACACCAGAATCCCCTTCTTTGGCATTGGTGGCATTGTTCTTGCCTTTTCTGTTCTTTTCACCTATGGGATGTATCGGAGGAAAATAAAGCGTATCAAACCCCATTCCTGCTATTCGTGGCAGTAAGCGTTCACAATCTTTAAAGGTTCCATGCTTTCCTGGTTCTGAAGCTGCCGATCGGGGGAAGAATTCGTACCAGGTACTAAAATTCGCTTTTTTACGATCTACATACACTTGTAGAATTTTGCTGGTATTGGCAAACAAGCGCTGTGGATGATCTATAAACATTCTGCACAGCTTTTTTGAGGTAGCCGCTTTTACAGCACTGTCATAGGAATGTTCGTCCTCAAACTCTCTCATCCATGTGAGCACCTGCTCCTTATCTACTGAGGGTACCATTTCTGAAATATACGCTAGATACTGTACGCCATCCAACAACTCGCTTTTTACATGTTGCCCATCTTTTATCTTAGCCTCAATTCCGTGCTGCCAGTTCAAGGCATAATCTACCCAACCTCTTACACTATATTCGTAAAATCCTTGTTTTTCTACTTTAAATGAGCCGGTATATGCGTCATTTCCCACGTGCCTCATATGAATAATCGAGGCACTTTTATCCTTTTCGTGCTTACATAAAATTTCCACCTGTATAATATCGTGTCCATCAGGGAGCACATCTGCTGTAACTTTGACCGTTTCTCCAACGACCCTTTTGATAAAAAAACTGCCGCATTGCAATTGTGGTGCTACATTTTCTATTATTACACGATGTTGTCTTAACATAATTTAATTCGGTTTAGTTGTGCTATATGATATTTCCTGTACTCAATATACATTATTTAATGACGTTATTTTATTTAGTATGACGCTAAACCTTGTTGACAACGTTGACAACTAAAAGTAATTTAACGCCTTCCTTTTTCTCTTTTCGTCATTTGCTCTACACTTATATGACCCAAAATAATGGCACGCACCATCTGGTCACCTGAGCGACAATATTAAAATTGGCATACCATCAATATTAAATCCTAGTGACCCTAAAAAAAATGAAGCGTATTGTCGTTCATTTGAAAAAATCCATACCGGATCTTAACAAAACCAAAACTCGTTTCCAAGATATCCCAGAAACTAAGTTTGCGCTTTTGCATCATAGTAAAATAAATCATTACTATTTTGACAAGCATGTCCTCATCAAAACTTTAGGAGAGAAGTAAAAATAAAAGTTCCGATAGTCGTAAATATAGGATAATTTTTAAAAATTTAAGAACTATATAAAAGATTCCGTAGCCATGTGGCACCTACGGATCAAATTGAAACAACAACCTTTCAATGCAGGCGTCAGACAGACAATCGATGTATAAAATCTTGTCACCCTAATATTCCGATAAATTGCAAAAGTTATCAACCGAAATCGATTTCATTTTGGATTGTGCTGTTTTTAACACAAAAAACAGCACAATTGACAGTTTTTTGTGAGGATTTATGTATATTTTTAAGTCGAGAAGTAAAAATAACAATTAGATACGATCAAAAGTTATTGAGTTGTTAAGTAAGGTTATGATTTTAGATAGTTCACCTAGGCATTGCCTTGGTGGACTATTTTTTTGTCTCGCATATTAGGTTTTAAACCAATGTATAGGGTCATAAATCTCCTAACGCCCAAGAGTTATCGCTAACTGCCTTGACTGGAACCCAAATATTCATAAATATCATATTTTGGGAACGGGCTTCATCCTCTTCTGCAGATATATAAAAAACACGACCGAAGCGGATAACCTTATTGGTGATGCCAAGACCATATATTCCGAATAAACTTCAATAAATTAATTGTCAAAATTGTTTTTTATCTTTGCGCTACAATCGGTGGTTACAGCGAAAGCAGAACAGCTCTATGGGAATTGAAAAACAAATTTTACGTGCTTTCACGGCATTAGTGCTATTATCGGCATTACTGCTGCCCAACGCTGTTCAACTATCACACGTTTTCCAAGGGCACGAACACGTGGTATGCCATGATCAAGTGGAGCACGTGCATGCTCAGCCTTCGGATTGCCAAATCTGTCATTTTCACCTGTCCACTTACAATTATAGTTTGGGCAATAGTACAGTGGTTTTGCTGCCACCCGTCCTAGACAAGGTGGAGTCTCAATTTTCGAATCCCTTATGTAGTTCCTTTAAAAAGACCAATACCCAATTAAGGGCACCGCCGTATTTTCTTAGTTAAAAGACCCGAGCCTGGTTTTATTTTAATTAAAGAATTTATATGCGTTTATATGTCTTATTGGCACTGCTATTGAGCAGTATCCCTTCTATTTCACAAAAAAATTGTAACTATACCCTATCTGGATCTGTCAAGGATTTGCATGATGGTTCCCTTTTAGCGGGTGCTACGCTTATTCTTGCGGGAACGGAACAAGCGGTACTATCAGATCTGGACGGTAACTATATGTTCTCCGGTCTTTGTGAGGGCACCTATGCCATTCAGGTTTCCCATCCCTACTGCCTATCCAAGGGGTTTACCATAAAAGTAAACGGCGATACCACGAGTAACTTCCTTTTAGAGCACCATTTGGAGGAGCTCAGTGAAGTGGTCCTAGAAGGAGAAGCCTATAGGAACCAGACCAAGACCCTTTTTGAAAACAAGATATCCAATGCCCAGTTGGAAGATTTCAGTAGTGGAACCTTGGGCGATGCATTAAACAGCATTAGCGGAGTCTCTTCCCTAAATACAGGCAATACCGTGGTAAAGCCCATGATCAATGGCCTGCATAGCAGCCGGATAGTGATCGTTAACAACGGGGTGCGTATGGAAGATCAGGAATGGGGTGCAGAACACGGGCCAAATGTTGATATCAATTCCGCAGGCAGCCTTACCCTGATCAAAGGGGCGGGAGCGCTGCGGTATGGGGGTGATGCCGTAGGGGGCGTTATCGTAGCCGAAGCCCCCAAACTGGCCCAGAAGGACACCCTATTTGGTAAAACGCTCTGGAGCGCCTCATCTAACGGTAGGGGATCATCGGTATCTTCCCAACTTACAAAAAGCTACAAGAGTGGTTGGTACGGTTCCCTTCAGGGGACCGTAAAGCGGTATGGCGATTTTGAAACCCCAGATTACGTACTCAGTAATACGGGTGCTTTTGAGCGCAACGCCTCTTTACGCTTTGGCCTAAAGGGTCTGGAATATGGGATTGAGGGCTATTATTCACTTTTTAAAAATGATATTGGCATCTTACGGGCGTCCCATTTAGGGGGCGCACAAGATCAGGTCCGTGCAATCAATAACAACAGGCCGCTGATTATTAGGGATTTCACCTATAACATAGGAAATCCTAGGCAGGAAGTAACCCATCATTTGGCACGGTTAAATATATTCCAACGTTTTGATGGCCTGGGAAAACTTAGCCTTCAGTATGATTTTCAGCGGAATAGCCGTCAAGAATTCGATATCCGTCGTGGTGACGATGCAGATAAAGCCTCTCTGGACCTTGAACTGGATACCCATACCCTGATGCTGGACTTGGACGGAGACCTTTTAGATACCGGCTCTATAAAACTAGGAGCTATGGCACGATACCAGAGTAATTTTGCAGATCCAACTACCGGGGTAAGACGTTTAATACCCGATTACGACAAATACGATCTAGGGGTTTATGCCATTGCCGATTACAGGGTTAAAGAAAAGCTGGTTTTGGAGGCTGGGGTGCGTTTTGACTATAGCTATATGGATGTGTTTAAATTTTATAGGACCTCTTTTTGGGAAGCGCGCAACTATGATCAGCTGTTTCCTGAGATCGTGGTAGAGGAGCTGGGCAACCAGATACTCACCAATCCACAATTGGATTTTTATAACACCTCTGCCACTGCCGGAGCAACGTATTCCTTTAACGAGCAATACATCCTGTTTTTTAATTATTCCTTGGCTTCACGCCCACCCAACCCTTCCGAACTTTTTAGTGAGGGACTGCATCATTCCGCATCCCGAATAGAGTTGGGCGATTTGCGCTTTGGACCCGAAATATCCAATAAACTGGCCCTGACCTTCGAGCGGAAAAATACCACCTTTGGTTTTTCTGTGAATCCGTATATCAATACCATAAGGGATTTTATGGTTATAGAGCCTACAGACGTACAACAAACGGTAAGGGGCAATTTTCAGGTCTGGGAATACCGCCAGACCAGGGCGCAACTCTTGGGTGTAGATGTGGATGCCTCCTGGGCCTTTGCCAAGAATTTTCGTTTCAACCACCAGTTCTCTATGGTAAAGGGGTATGACCGTAACCGCAACGAAGCCTTGATCAATATGCCTCCCGTGACTACACAAAACGGGGTGGTCTATCAAAATAAAAATTTGCGCAATTTAAAATTGGCCCTGCAGAGTGAATATATGTTTCGCCAGAACGAATTTCCGGACAATAATTTTGAGGTCTTTGTCCCAGAAACACAAACCTTGGAGACCGTAGATGTGAGCACCCCACCAGAGGCCTATCATCTGCTAAACTTCAGTTCTAGTATTGATCTATATAAGGTCGATAAATCCAAACTTACGATAGGGGTCACTGTATCCAACCTTCTGGATACCTCCTACCGGAATTACCTGAACCGACTGCGATATTACGCGGACGATTTGGGCAGAAACTTTTTGTTAAACCTTAAATTCAATTATTAATTTTAAAATCAAGACAATGAAAAAGATGAGATTTTTAGGTACCCTAATGTTAGCTGGAACAGTATTTACTGCCTGTTCGGAAGATAACGATACGCCCATAGCAGTTAACGAGGAAGAAGTGATTACCACGCTCAATGTGACCCTTTCCCCAGTGGGAGGCGGAACCAACATTACCTTACAGACGCAGGATCTCGACGGGGACGGTCCCAATCCGCCAGTTGTAACGGTTTCTGGAAATCTAATGGCCGGTGCGGTATATAACGGAAGTTTATCTGTGTTGAACGAAACGGTGTCCCCTGCCGAGAACATTACCGAGGAGGTAGAGGAAGAAAGTAACGAGCACCAGTTTTTATATACCATAGGTGGCGGCCTTGAAGTAACCACTACCTATGAAAACTTTGATGCAAACGGCAACCCACTGGGAACTGAATTTTCGTTAACGGCTGGGGCTGCAAGCTCGGGTACGGTTACCTTCACCCTGCGCCACGAACCCAAAAAACCTAATGATGGTACCTTAGCCGATGCTGGTGGAGAAACCGACATTACAGCTACTTTTAATATTGCAGTAGAGTAACATTTACTAGATTCCCTTTTTTTAAAGAAGGTCTTTACAGTAAAACTTGTAAAGGCCTTCTTTTTTTAATTTTTTGAATTAATCGTATCCTTTCTGCTCTTCTACCTTCTTGTCAGACAAGCCAAAGAAGATAAATAGACAAATTGAACAGAGCGCAAATTTCATGAAAGCGAGTTATTCTAATCGCGGGTCATTAGTTTGCTGAAGGTTAAATCGGCCAATTTCCATTCGTCATCTTGCTTCACATAGACTTCAGTGACCATAAAGGGCGTGGTGACCTCATTGTCACCAACGACCGCCAATAGTGTAATTTGGTTCCAAAGAATCACCGTAGTTTCGTTTAGCGCCTCGACCATGACTTCATGGACATCCGCCTTTTTATAATGGATAAATCCACTTCTAATAATGTCCACTTCCCGGTCTTTTCCCCACGTACCGCCCATATGTACAAACTTGGCCTTGTCATGGAAAAGTACGGCTAGACTATCGGCATTTTTATCGGCCATCCATTGCCATTTTTTCTTGGATAGCTGGGTGATTTCTTTTTCTATTTCCGTGGATTGCGCCAGGGCAATTTGTCCGCTAATAAAAAAGACAAGGAGTCCAAAAATTGTTGCTTTCAGGTTCATGGTCTACTGTTTTGAAGATTGAAATCTATTAATGTTCAATTTCATGGGTGTCCCTGACGCTGCTAAAAGTCAGGTCCAGCAATTTCCAATCGTTCCCTTCCTTTTGATAGAATTCTGTCACAGTAAACTCATTTTCAACATCATTTCCCCTTACGTGGGCAGTGAGTGTAATACGGTTCCAGAGCACGGCGGTATCGTCTCCAAATGTCTCTACAGCAACATCATGGACCTCGGCATTTTTATACCAAATGCTTCCAGTTTTTATGATTTCTAACTCCCTGTCCTTTTTCCAGGATCCGCTCATATGCACAAATTTTGATTTGTCATGGAAAAGGGATGCAAGTTTATCTACGTCCTTATCCGCCATCCATTGCCATTTTTGTAATGAAAGTTCCTTGATCTCTTCTTCTATGTTTGCACTTTGAGCGAAAGATGAAGCACTGATTAATACCATCAAGATTCCAAATACTAGTTTTTTCATTTTTTATGTGTTTAAGAGTTACTAATGCCTGTTTTTAATTTTAGAACTTATACCTAAAGTTCCATTTGTAGTTATTATATTTCTACTTATCAAACCTAAGAAATAATTAAGACAGATCAGTTACCCTATTTACTGAATTACCTACCATAATTACTGACTATGATTAGATGTTTGGATTATTCACAAAATAGCAACTTAATTTAAGAAGCTGGCTCATTTCCTCTTCATCCTCGAATCGCCTAATCCAAAGCTCATCCCTTGCAACCAAGAGCTTATTCTGAAACTACTTAGGCTCGTAATTTTATCGTTTCATAATCGTTTAATTCCATTGCTCTTTCTATGGGTACTCCCAAAGCTGTAATTCAAGGAAACGTTCCACGTAAAATCATCCTCTGGAACTATGTCGGTATCAATTGCTTTGTTCAAAATGGCCGAAATGGAAAAGGGGAAATCCTTTTTAGCCAAGGTTAAAAAGCCCGCTATATAAAATCCTTTCAATTTATCAGTCGTTAAATAATAGGTTTGCGGTGAAACGTTGAAATAGAGCTCCTCTGAGATATTAAGATTGGTGAATGAGGCATTCAACACTACAAAATTGGTGGTTTTTATACCTGCATCAAAACCTTGGCCACGGAGATAGTACACCCCCACGGTCACCTTTTCAGTAATTTTATAGTTAGGAACTATTTCAGCCGCCAA
>JBFIGS010000028.1:0-16603 GCA_041602195.1 Sediminicola sp.
TCAATTCTTCCTTTGCCATATTATGCATTTACTTTTAACGAAATCTTCATTATGGTCCCCTCTTTACTCGAGGACAATACCTTAATTTTTCCTTGATGATACTCTTCTACAATTCTTTTTACCAAAGAAAGCCCTAATCCCCACCCTCGTTTTTTGGAAGTGACACCGGGGTTGAAAATGTTGTTGAAATTGCTCTTTGGAATTCCCAATCCAGAATCGGACACCAAAATGGTGACGAAATTTCCACTGGGTATAATCTCAATTGAAATGCTTCCTTTGCCCCTCATGGCATCAATACCATTTTTAACTAGATTCTCTATGGTCCAATGATATAATTCCCTGTTCAGCAGCACCGGGAGGGATTCTATTTTACTATCAAAAGAAAATTGTATCAGCTTGGAGCTTCTCAATTTAAGGTAATCGTAGGCATCTTTTGTTTCTTGTACGATATCGTATTCCTTAAGTTTGGGCAATGACCCAATTTTAGAAAATCGTTCGGTTATCGTCTGTAATCTCATGATATCCTTATCAATTTCATCGGTAATGGAAGTGCTAATGTTCTCTGCTTTCAGAAGCTCATTCCAACCCAGGAGGGAGGTAAGGGGAGTACCTATTTGATGTGCAGTCTCTTTGGCCATTCCGGCCCATAGTTTATTCTGTTCGGAAGCCTTGTTGGTTTTAAAGAAAAAGAATATAACGGCACCAAACAAAAAGATGATGAGCAATAGGGCTATTGGATAATATTTTAACCGGTTTAACACCTCGGAGTTCCCATAATAGAGAGTGGCCAATTCTTCCCCTTTGTAGTCAATGGAAATGGGAGTGTTCTCTGCTTGGAATTGAACAATTTTTTTGGTGAGGTACGAAGTGTCCTGTGCTTCGTCCTCAGTGATATTGTTCACCTTGATTGAATGGTCCTTATTTACCAAAATCATGGGCGTTGAGGTATTGTTCTGAAATATTTTTACGTGAAGGTTCCCCAAATCACGATCTTCTGAAGATTGCAGTAGTTCCGATTGGGCCGTGGCCCATATCTCCATTTTCAATCGCTCCTCCTCTTTGAATTTTTTAAAAAAACTATTGGTATTCCATAGAATCAGGCTAACGATAACAAAGGAAGCTATCAGCAGTAAAATGTTAGACGTTTTTTTGGGATTTAGGGTCATCCAAATTATAAATTAGTTCTAAAGATAACGCAATTTGTCAAAAGTTATTCTATTTCCAAACACGATGATTGTTTCATTTGTGCATACAATTTACTTACCTTTGCCCCACTATGAAAAAATTGCTTTCCATTACGCCTTCAGAGATTCCTACGGCCAAATTACATGGCTATCTTTTAGGTGCTGTTGGTCCTAGACCCATAGCATTTGCAAGTACTGTTGATGAAAATGGAAGGCCAAATCTGTCACCCTTCAGTTTTTTCAATGTCTTTAGTGCCAATCCTCCGATCATGATTTTTTCACCGGCCAGGAGGGTCAGGGACAATACAACAAAACACACCTTGGAAAATGTATTAAAGACGAAGGAAGTGGTTATTAACATTGTTAACTACGACATGGTACAGCAAATGTCTTTGTCGAGTACGGAATATGTTGAAGGGGAGAACGAGTTTATTAAAGCGGGCCTGACCATGTTGAAGTCGGATATAGTAGCTCCTTTTCGAGTGGCGGAATCCCCAGTACAGTTTGAGTGCAAGGTCATCAAAGTAGAGGCCTTGGGAAAGGAAGGGGGAGCGGGTAACCTTATTTTTTCTGAGGTGGTAAAGATCCATATAGATGAAGCTATCTTGGACGCTTCCGGCACCATAGACCAACATAAAATAGACCAAGTGGCACGTATGGGCGGCAATTGGTATTCTAGGGCCAATTTGGGGCTGTTCGAAGTGCCAAAACCCCTATCTTCCTTGGGTATAGGTATAGATAATATTCCGGAGGAAATAAGGCACAGTTCTGTTTTAACAGGTAATGATTTGGGGATGCTGGGCAATGTGGAACAGTTGCCAACGAAAGAAGAGGTGAAAGAATTTATAGCGTCCAATGTGGCCATCAGGTCAATTTTAAGTGGGGACAATAAAGAAAAATTACATAAAAAAGCACAAGAATTTTTACATAATAACGAGGTACATTCTGCATGGAAAGTATTGTTAGCAAATAAATAGACAATGGAAATACAAGGAAAAATCAAAATGGTCGATGAGACCAAAACTTTTGGAAGCAACGGTTTTAGAAAAAGAGAAATGGTGATTACTACGGAGGAGCAATATCCGCAGCATATCATGATTGAATTTGTTCAGGATAAATGCGACCTATTGAATAATTACCAGGCAGGTCAGGAAGTTAAGGTTAGCATCAACTTGAGGGGTCGCGAATGGGTGAATCCACAAGGGGAGACAAAATACTTTAACTCTATCCAAGGATGGAGAATAGAAGGTGTGCAGTCCGAACAGGGCGGTGCCGGAATGCCTCCAGTACCACCTATGGATGCTTTTGAGCCAGCCGATAAATTAAATGAGGAAGATCATGACGATCTACCTTTTTAATGAATTAAGTACTGTATCAACCGGTATTAAGATAATACGACCTATCCTTTTTTTTGAAATTGGGTAGGTCGTTTCGTTTTCATTAGTTTTATATAAAATAGGATATTGTGAAAAAGGATAGCGGACAACACCCTTTGTTCTTTGTGACAGAGCGATTGGAGTTCCCTCCCGTTGAACAAGCCAATGAGGAGGGGTTGTTGGCGGTAGGGGGGGATTTATCTTCAGAGCGACTCCTATTGGCCTACAAGAGCGGAATTTTTCCATGGTTCAATGAGGATTCCTTGATTCTCTGGTGGAGTCCCGATCCCAGAATGGTGCTCTTTCCCAATAAAATAAAAGTCTCTAAAAGCATGCGTAAAATTTTAGAGGGAAATCGATTTAAATTGACCAAGAATACCCAATTTGAGGCAGTTATCGACCAATGTGCCCAAAGTCCGAGAAAGGACCAAATGGGAACATGGATTACACAATCCATGAAGAAAGCCTATGCGAAGCTACATAAGCTCGGCATTGCCAAATCCTATGAAGTATGGGAAGATGATGAATTGGTAGGTGGACTCTATGGAATAGATCTGGGTCATGTCTTTTGTGGTGAAAGCATGTTCAGCAAAGTAAGTAACGCCTCGAAATTTGCATTTATAAGATTGGCCCAAGAACTAGGGGAAAAGCAGTACACCTTGATCGATTGTCAGGTGTATACCCCTCATTTGGAAAGTCTCGGGGCCGAAGAAATTCCAAGGGAAGAGTTTATTGAAATTCTAGATAGTCAAAAGTAGAGACGCGCGGATAATGAGCAACGTTTTTTAGTGCACATAGTTTACTGTTGCAAGTGATAGAATAGAACAATTACCTTTTTTTTAATAAAGGATGTGGTCATAATTTGGGGGCAGTGCCTTTTTTAAGTGTACCAAATTGCCTTCTGCATCGAAAAGTATCTTGTATTCTTGGCAGTTATCAGCTGTTTTTCCCTTGGCCCATACCATATAGGTGATATCTGGAAGAATCAAATTCTGAAATGCCTTTTTTAATGTGGCAGCCTCTGGTTGATCTTTTGAAACTTTATACTGCTGAAGTATCTTTTTTATGCGATATTTCGTAAAATGTTGCTCCAAAAAGGAGGTAATGTTCTCCCAGCTATCCTGAGGGATGTCGATCTCCTTTACGGTGATGTCCACCTTTTGAAATTGACCATCTTCTGAAAAGTGTACGCCGTAATGTAGCCGATCCTTTTTAAATTTTGAGGTATAATGAATGGTGCTACTGTCTACTTCCTTATAGTAGCGCAGCTTTTTTACGGGGCCTATTTTACGCTCCATAAAAAGTCTACCAATTTCGGGAAATTGCGATTTTTTAATTCGATGCTCCCTTTCCAGCTTAATCTGGGCCATTGCCATAGTACTCATAAATAGCACTGATACGAAAAGAACTGCTCTAAACTTCATGGTATCTAAAACAATTTATTTCATGATCGTTTACCATCCCGGTAGCCTGCATATGGGCATAAATAACAGTACTGCCCACAAACTTAAAGCCACGTTTTTTTAAATCTTTGCTAATCCTATCCGAAAGCTCAGTATTGGCCGGAATGTCCTTAGGGGATTTAACCTCATTTTTAATGGGCTTTCCATCTACAAACTTCCATATGTACGAACTGAAGCTACCAAATTCTTGTTGAATCTTAAGAAATGCCTGGGCATTGGAAACGGTAGCGTTTATCTTTAGCTTATTGCGGACGATACCAGAATTTTCCAACAAGGAAGCAATCTTTTCCTGATCGTATTGTGCAATTTTATGATAATTGAAACCATCCAAGGCTTCACGGAAATTTTCCCGTTTCCGCAAAATGGTGATCCAACTCAATCCGGCCTGAAAAGTTTCCAAAATCAAAAATTCAAACAGGGCATCATCTTCTTTTAAAGGAACCCCCCACTCCTCATCATGATAGCTTTCGTAGAGGGGGTCGCCCAAGCACCAGGCGCATCTATGTTTACTCATTATCGTCACATCTATATAAGAATAAAGATATATGAATATTTTAGAATGTTTGGATGATAAAGAGATAAATGGGCATCCCCAGGGTGATATTAAAAGGGAAGGTAATGGCGAGGGCCATGGGAATATAGAGACTGGGGTTGGCTTTTGGGGCTACAAGTTTCATTGCGGCCGGTACAGCAATATAAGATGCACTTCCTGCAAGCAAGGCGAATAAAAATCTGTTCCCTATGCTTTCTGTAAATGAGGCGCTAACAATAGCGGCTATACTTCCATTCAAGAGAGGTATGAAAATGGCAAAAAGCAGCGCAAACCATCCTTTGTTGAGGAAATCCGATAGTTTTTTACCGCTGGTTATACCCATATCCAAAAGAAACACTGCCAAGAATCCTTTGAAGATATCCGTGGTAAATGGTTCTATACCCCTTGCCTGTTCGTCATTGGCCAGAAAACCAATCACAAGGCTCCCAATGATCAGGAGTACACTCCCGTTTGTCAGGGAATGATGTAAAATAGTGCCAAGTTTGGTTTTTTCTTGATTGCCGTTACGGTATAAGGACATTAGTAAAACCGCAATAATGATAGATGGTGCTTCCATAAGTGCCATTACCGCCACCATATGACCTCCAAATTCAATTTGGGCCATCTCCAGATATGAAACCGCGGTAACGAAAGTTACGGCGCTTACAGAGCCGTATGCAGCTGCTATGGCCCCAGCATTTTCGGCACTGAACTTTCGTTTCAATATAAAAAAGGTGTATACCGGTACTAGTAGTGCGAGTAAAATTCCAAATAAGAGCGACCATAAAATTTCCATGTCCAAATTACTGTGGGACAGCTCCAATCCCCCCTTAAAACCAATCGAAAAGAGTAGGTACAAGGAAATAAATTTCGAAGAACTTGGCGGTATTTCAAGATCGCTTTTTAGTTGGACTGCCAAAATTCCTAGAAAGAAAAATAATAAGGCAGGGTTGGTCAGGTTGTCAATCAACAAATGTAAATCCATATTAATGCAGGGATAGTTTTAAAAAGGGCTTAGGAGAACGAAAGCACTGATTTCTCTGTTGGAACGTTTATATTTAATTCTATAGTACCTCGAATTTGAATGGTTTGGCCGAGATCTCTTGCAGTAAGTATCATGTCTTTAATCTGTTCCTTGGATGCCTGGAGTTCTTTAATTCGCCTTTCAGATTGAGAGGTGTCACCATTAAATCGCTCTGTAATCTCTGATGCCTTTAGGTTGTGAAACCTAATTTTGTCATTGATCAAAGTGAACAATACTTCAGCTGTTTCTGAGGGAGAAAACTCTCCTTCTACGATTTTAAATTTTTGTTGAATCGAATTCATAATTTACTTTTTTTTGATTTATAAAATTTTAAGGCCTTGTGCTTATTACAAAGGGCGTGCAAAGTTTATATTTATTATTCATAAATTTTTATTTATATTTATTATGACATACATAAATAATACTTATGAATTATACATTACATCAATTGCAAATTTTCTTTAAGGTCGCTGAAACAAAAAGCATCACCAAGGCTGCTGAAGAGTTGTTCTTAACACAGCCGGCAGTGTCCATACAATTAAAAAATTTTCAGGAACAGTTTCCAATTCCCCTTACTGAAGTGGTAGGACGGAAATTATATATAACTGACTTTGGAGAGGAAATTGTAAAGGCGGCAGAGAAAATTTTAAATGAGGTACATGCCATAAATTATAGGACAATGGCTTTTGCGGGGGAATTGACCGGCAGGCTAAAAATTTCTGTAGTTTCCACTGCAAAGTATGTCATACCTTATTTTTTGGCCGATTTTATGGCCCAGAATAAAGGGGTGGATTTGATTATGGATGTGACAAACAAAGCTAGGGTTGTTGAAAGTTTGGAGGCTAATGAGGTAGATTTTGCGATGGTCTCTGTTTTACCCAAACAGATTAAAACCGAAAGCGTCGAATTAATGCAAAACAAACTATTTTTTGTGGGTGGCATGCAGCATGAAAAATTGAACAAACCATTAAAAAAAGAGCAGTTTGAAGAATTGCCCCTCATTTACCGAGAGCAAGGGTCTGCAACCCGTAACGCCATGGAGACCTTCATTAAAAGCAATTCATTTTCTGTTCTTAAAAAAATAGAATTGACCTCAAATGAAGCCGTAAAACAGGCTATTATTGCGGGTTTGGGATATTCCCTAATGCCATTGATCGGGATAAAAAATGAACTGAGGACCGGAGAGCTACAGATAATACCCATTGCCGGTCTTCCTGTGGTAACCACGTGGAACCTCGTATGGTTGCCTGCCAAAAAATTGTCTCCAGCGGCCTTGGCCTTTTTGGAACATGTGACAACCACAAAGGAGACAATTATCCAGCAAAAATTTAAGTGGTTTGAAGAATATTAGGATTGGGGTGCTGTGTCTTTATGATTTTTTTAATTCCCCAATGGCCAAGGCCTTTTCCAAATTGGCCTCCACAGTTGGATAGAACCTAAAAAATGGACGCCCATCCTTCCGTGCCAAAACTGCAGTGGTAGATCCGTCGCTACCCTTGATCAGTTCCTTCACAACTATCTCCATGCCAACAAGGGAATTGTAGTTGGCAATAGCACCTCTTTTTATGATAATATTCCTTCTTGGGAAATCTATATGTTTGTAAGTATGGCCCGTGGGCTCACTTAATCTATAAATAGATCCTTTAGAAATTTGATTATCATTTACCTGAGCCATTAAGGCGTTAGTGCTGCAGAATATGAATATTGCTAATAAAATTGTCCTCATGATCTTTAATTTTTATACAGTACTAAGATATTTATTTTCCTAAATAAGACAAGTATTGCTAATGTTAAATAGTAGTTAATATATTACACTACGATAGTAATACTATTATATTTGCCTGAATATATTTTAAAAATAGTGAATGGACAGGTTGTTACGATCCATAAAACTTGAGATTAACGAGAAAATCTATAAAAAAGATCCTCAGTCTTCAGAGCTTGGTAAGAAGATTATTGAGCATGGAATTCTTTTGATCCATCAATTGGGTTTTGAGGATTTTACATTTAAAAAGTTGGGTGTCCAGATAGGTTCCAACGAAAGTTCTATTTATCGTTATTTCGAAAACAAGCACAAACTACTATTGTACCTGACATCATGGTATTGGGGATGGCTAGAGTATCAATTGGTATTTTCCACCAACAGTATTCAAGACAAGAATCAGAAACTTAAAAAAGCAATAGAGATAGTTACCAGGGAAATTGAAGAGGATTCCTCCTTTTCGTATATCAATGAGGTTATTTTGAACAAAATTATCATCAATGAGTATTCTAAATCCTATTTGACGAAGGAAGTGGATAAGGAAAACAAAGAGGGATACTTTATTATTTATAAAAGGCTTGCAGATCGATTGAGCGAAATGATAAGTTTGGTTAATCCGGAATATCCTTTTCCAACCAGTCTTGCAAGCACATTATTGGAGGGTTCCCTGCATCAATATTTTCTTAGGGACCATTTCACCTCCTTGACCGAATGTAAGGAATCAAATTCGGTAACCCTCTATTTTACCGATTTGGTTTTTAACTCCTTAAATATTAAAAATAATGGCTAAAAATGTTGAAACCGCCTGGCAGCGGTTAATGGGAATGTTGAAGTTGGATAAAAAGGATATTCTGCAGACATTTTATTACGCCATCTTTGCTGGCTTGGTAAATCTTTCCCTGCCACTCGGTATTCAGGCAATCATCAATTTGATCCAAGGTGCGCAAATTAGCACCGCGTGGATAATTTTAGTAGTACTTGTCACAGGAGGTGTGGCATTTGCCGGTATTTTACAACTGATGCAGATAAGGATCATTGAAAACGTACAGCAGAAAATATTTACAAGGGCTTCCTTTGAATTTGCATATCGCTTCCCAAAAATAAAAATGAGCGAATTACGGGATTACTACCCGCCGGAATTGGCCAACCGCTTCTTTGATACTTTAAATGTCCAAAAAGGCCTTGCCAAGGTGCTAATAGATTTTCCGGCGGCAATATTGCAGATATTATTTGGGTTGATACTTCTTTCTTTCTATCATCCCTTCTTTATCCTTTATGGGCTATTGCTGTTATTGCTGATTTACGTGGTTTTTAAGTTCACTGCCCAAAAAGGAATGGACACCAGCTTGGAGGAATCAAAATACAAGTATAAAGTAGCACATTGGATACAGGAAATAGCTAGATCACTTGTGAGCTTTAAGCTCTCGGGGAGGACAAGCCATGCGCTTTTAAAAAACGATGAGCTGGTTGCAGAATACTTGGAGGCAAGGGAAAATCACTTTAGGATCTTGGTAATACAGTTTATCCAGATGATTGGCTTTAAGGTTTTGGTAACGGGTGGGTTATTGCTGATCGGAGGGTTGTTGGTGCTGAACCAGGAAATGAATATTGGCCAATTTGTAGCTGCAGAAATTATCATTTTATTGGTGATCAATTCCGTGGAAAAATTGATCCGTGGATTGGAGACCATATACGACCTTTTAACCTCTATTGAAAAATTGGGACAGGTTGTGGACAAAGATTTGGAGTCACAGGAAGGAGAGACCCCTTTAACTCCCGAAATGGAATTGACCATTGAGTTGGATAATGTCTCCTATAGTGTCGTAGGAAGCAATAGAAAAATTATTAATGACCTTTCATTAAAGATACTGCCCAAGACCTCAACGATAATTGTGGGACCCAACAGTTCCGGAAAATCTACATTGCTACGCCTCATATCGGGGTTATTGACGCCAACTGAAGGGGCCATATTTGTGAACGATATTTCCTTGGAAAATATCGTACCCAACCATTACAGGTCATTTTTGGGCCAATCCCTAACAGAGGAAAGTCCGTTTGAAGGCACAATTTTGAACAATATTACCTTTGGGGATAAAAATATCCAGCAAAAAGATCTGAATTGGGCCATAGAAAAAGCAGGGCTGTTGTCATTTGTAAAGGACCAGCCGAAAGGAATAAACACCTTTTTATACCCAGAGGGGCAGCAAATCCCCTACACCATATCCAAGAAAATTGTATTGGCAAGAAGTATTGTTAGAAAGCCCAAGCTTCTGATATTAAAAGATCCTCTGGACCAATTAAATGAGTTGGAAGCTATTGAAATCATGGATTTTTTAACATCTAAAGATAGCCCGTGGGCTTTGGTGGTTGTTAGTCAAGATCCAAATTGGTTGAGCCGTTGCGAGAGAAAGATTGTGATAGAAGAAGGTAAAATTATAAGTGTAAACTAGGAACTATGCTGAACATTTCTAAAAACGAGCTCAATAAAAAAGTAGATCTCACAGTGTATAAATCTGGCCAACGTGTTTTTCATAAAAGGCACTATAAGCACTTTAACAGGTTTCTACTTGTTTCGGCTATTTTTGCCTTCATTGTTTTATTTCTTCCATGGACCCAAAACATTAGGGCCTTGGGATATCTAACAACCTTGAAGCCTGGCCAAAGACCACAGACCGTGCAATCCCCTATTCCTGGAAGGATTGAGAAATGGTATGTGCAAGAAGGTGATTTTGTAAATAAGGGCGATACCATCCTATTTATTTCAGAGATCAAGAACGAGTATTTCGACCCCAACTTGGTGCAAAGAACCGGTCAACAGATCAAGGCCAAATCCATGGCCGTTTCCTCCTATGGCGAAAAGGTCAAGGCCCTGAACAATCAGATCGGTGCCGTTATGCAGGAAAGATCACTAAAATTAAGGCAGGCAGAAAATAAATTGATCCAGTCTAGGCTAAAGGTAAAGAGTGATAGTATCGACTTAGAGGCCGCGAAAACCAATATCAGTATTGCCCAGAGGCAGTATGAAAGGATTGTTCAATTGGAAAAGGAAGGTTTGAAAGCGGTAACTGATGTGGAAGAAAAGCGATTAAAATTGCAAGAGACTCAGGCCAAGTTGATTTCCCAGGAAAACAAGCTTTTGGCTACCATAAATGAGGTGCTCAACTCCGAGATGGAAATTAACCGGATTAGTGCCGAGTATACCGATAAGCTTTCAAAAGCCCAAAGCGATATGTACACTGCCCAATCCAATCAGTTCGACTCCGAAGCACAGGTTTCCAAATTGGAGAGCGACTATACCAACTATGAGATGCGGAACGATATGTATTATATCCGTGCCCCACAATCGGGATATATAAATAAGGCTATCCAGGGCGGAATTGGGGAGACTTTCAAGGAAGGGGACAGATTAGTAGGGATAATGCCTTCCGAATATGAGCTGGCCGTTGAAACCTTTGTGGAGCCAATAGATCTTCCGCTGGTACATTTGGGGGAGAAATTTAGAATTCAATTTGATGGATGGCCCGCCATTGTGTTCAGCGGATGGCCAAATTTGTCTTATGGTACTTACGGGGGTACAGTGGTAGCCGTTGAAACCTTCATTAGTGATAATGGCAAATACAGGGTGCTACTGGCTCCGGATCCCTCTGATCATCCTTGGCCTAAAGATATTCGTGTGGGTTCAGGGGCAAATACGCTAGCTTTGTTGGAAGACGTGCCGATTTGGTTTGAACTATGGCGCCAACTAAATGGCTTCCCTCCAAACTATTATCAGCCGAATACTGAAGCCTCCAATAGCAAGAAGTAATGAAGAAAAGTATCCTATATTTCGTCTTTTTTGCCTTTTTCTTATCAAGTGCCCAGGAACCGGATACCCTTGTTTTAAAATTTAGGGAGTATCTAGGCTATGTAAAACAATACCATCCGATAGCCAAACAGGCAGAGTTGGCCTTGGCGACAGGCCAAGCAAACCTCATGCGCGCAAGGGGTGGTTTTGATCCCAAAATTGAGGTCGATTTTGATCAGAAGGATTTTAAAGGGACCACCTATTATGACAAGCTCAATGCCGCCTTTAAAATTCCCACCTGGTATGGCCTGGAGCTCAAGGGGAAATTTGAACAGAATGAGGGGGTCTTTTTAAATCCCGAAAATAATGTACCAGAGGACGGACTTTACAGCGCTGGCATTTCCTTCTCCTTGGGACAGGGATTTTGGATCAACGAAAGAATGGCGACATTAAAGCAGGCGAAGCTTTTTCGCGAGCAGAGCAAGGCCGACCGTGACCTTCTTATAAATCAAATCCTTTTTAAGGCCTCCCTAGCTTATTTTGATTGGCTGCAGGCGTATAATGAAATGGAGATATTCAATAATTTTTACGCCAATGCCCAAATCAGGTTTGAAGGTGTCAGAAAAAGTGCACTTGCAGGGGAAATAGCCGCCATTGATACGGTAGAGGCAAAAATTGTGGTCCAAGATAGGGCCCTTGGGATGGAGCAGGCCAAAGTAAGGTTGATGAACAAGTCCTTGGAGCTGTCTAATTTTCTTTGGTTGAACAATAATATCCCAGTGGAATTGCAAAGTAACGTGGTGCCCGATTCAAATTTGGATGCGGATATAGACACAACCTTGGAAATTATGGGAATGCCCTTGGATAGTTTCTCCATCGATAAACACCCGAAACTAAAATCCCTTACTTATAAAATTGAAGGTCTTGAGGTGGATAAAAGGTTCAAGGCCAACAAGCTGTTGCCAACAATAGATTTGGAGTATAACTTCTTGACGGAGACCCCCGAATTGATAAATTCCTTGGAAACCCAAAATTATAAAGGTGGAATTAATTTTCAGTTCCCTCTGTTTCTAAGAAAGGAGAGAGGCGATCTGAAATTGGCAAAATACAAATTACAAGACGCCCAGTACGAATTGGATAATACCCAACTTGAGTTGAAAAACAAAATTGTTGCCATTTACAGAGAGTTGGAATCTTTTGAGGTTCAGAATAAACTGATAGCTGATATTGTTGAAAATTACCAAGCCCTACTTAGAGCTGAAGAGCGCAAATTCAGCTTTGGCGAAAGCTCCATATTTTTAATTAACTCCAGGGAAAGCAAACTCATAGATTCAGAGCTAAAGCGAAACCAGGTCCAAAATAAATTTTTCACTACAAAAGCAAAATTGTTCAACAGTTTGGCTGTAAATCCAGAAAACTTGTAAATGGTAGGGCAGTTGTCTTTAAAAGTTTTATAGAATAGACTAATTTCATCTTATAATCAAAAAGCTGGGCCATATGGACGGAAGAATTAATAAGGGTTATAGGGTGCTAAGTCATGCAGGGGCTTATTTAAAACGTTCTCGTAAACTGCGTGTAAGCTTCAATTCCTTTTTTAAGGATACTTTTTTCATTGTAATGGGAATTTTTTCCGCTGCATTTGGTCTGGAGAGTTTTCTTTTGCCCAACAGATTTATAGATGGTGGGGCCACAGGAATTTCTTTGTTGGCTACAGAAATTACCATGTTGCCGCTATATCTTTTGATTATAGTGGTGAACATACCTTTTCTGATACTTGGGTACAAGGTAATTGGAAAGACATTCGCCATAAAAGCATCCTTGGCTATACTAGGTCTTGCCTTGGTATTGGCCACCATGCACTTTCCAGAAATCACCCAGGATAAATTGTTGGTAGCCGTTTTTGGGGGCTTTTTTTTAGGTGCAGGAATAGGACTTTCCATAAGAGGAGGCGGTGTTTTGGATGGAACGGAAGTATTGGCCATCTTTTTAAGCAGAAAGATGGGAACCACTATTGGGGATATCATTATACTTATTAACGTAGTCATATTTCTAGCTGCCGCCTACTTGCTTTCTATTGAAACTGCCCTTTATTCCATGCTGACCTATTTGTCGGCTTCAAAGACCTTGGATTTTGTAGTGGATGGTATTGAAGAATATACAGGTGTTACCATTATTTCGCTGAAAAGTGAAGCTATGAGAATCATGATAACAGAAAAATTGGGGAGGGGACTAACCATATACCGCGCCAAGGGGGGATATGGGAAAAATGGTATTCATAATGATTACGATGTGATCTATACCGTAATTACCCGATTGGAAATACGAAAATTGAATATTGAGATCTCCAAGATAGATCCCAATGCCTTTGTGGTGATGAACAGTATCAACGACACCCGTGGTGGTATGATAAAGAAGAGGCATTTATAAGTATTTACGGCATCTCGTTTTTAGGGACGGTTGTCATCAATTAAATAAAAGAGACATTAATTTTTGTCTTAAACTGAGGCACATTGGAATATAAAACCAAAGAAAAAGTAATAAAAAAACTGATCATCAAGGGTATCTCCAATGCCTTGTCGTATAGTGAATATAGATTATTGATGGACCAATTGGTTCTAGGATCTGGAACAACCGGACTGGAACAGACCCAAATGTATATGGATTATACAAAGCTGAACCAGCAACGAATGAAGCGTTTAGACAAAACGTTAAAGTTGCCTGAGGATATAAGGGTTAAGATGGGTAAAAATTCCAAAAAAATGACATGGTTGGTCCTTTCTGAAAGTTGGTGTGGGGATGCTGCTCAAACCATGCCCGTTATCAACAAAATTGCAGAGACAAATTCAAATATTACCCTTAAAATAATTCAAAGGGATGAGCATTTGGAACTCATGCAACATTTTCTTACCAAGGGGTCCAGATCAATTCCTAAATTGTTGGCAATTGATCCTATTACTAACGATATTCTATGGACTTGGGGACCAAGACCTAGTGAGGCCGCACAATTGGCCGATGAATATAAAAAAGAGCACGGAGAGCTTACACCACAATTTAAAGAAGAGCTACAAGTTTGGTACAACAAGGATAAAGGGAAAAATACAATTTCCGATCTAATGCATTTACTTTCCTTGGAATAGGTAGGTAATCGTTCCCTTTTGGTTTTCAACGTCACTGGAATTAAACCTTGCCAAAAGGGCATAGGCAATCGCATTTTCTACCAGACATCCGTTCAAGGTATTGGAGCTTTTTTTATTTACTTCTGCTTCGATAACATAGCCACTGGGATCAACAAGAATATTGATGACAATTTTTCCTCCCTCAATACAGGTATAAACTGGAATGGGCAGATCGTAATGATTACGGTCCACCAAGGAATAGGAAACGGTGGTACTTCTTTTGGAGTAACTGGTGCTTTTTGTTTTCTTGGCCTCTAGCTCCCCGAGTTTTTGCTTGGCCGCTTCTCGTTGTTTGGCCAATTTTTGAAGGTTGGCACCATAACCGTTTGTAGAATTAAGTAAATCGGTTTCTTCGTCGCTAGTGGAAGATGTTTCCTGATCTTCCCTGAGTTCCTCCAAGGTTTTTAATGGTTCGGGCTTTCCGAAGCTTGGTTTTGACGCTTCGTTTACGGCAAGATTACTTTTGCTCTGACTTGGTTGATCCACCTCCTTATCAACTTTGTTTTCTTCTTCCAGCAATTTTTCCAACTCCTCATCATCAAGCAGAGTGAGCTCAATAATATACTCCTCCTTCTCCTTGGCACCTAAATGAATGTTGTAAAGGGCCAACACCATTAGGGACATGGAAAAGAACGTTATCAAAAAGGAAAGTTGACTTCTATTCAATTTCATACATCTAAAACCTCTTGTGGTTTTTTAGATTTTATATAATTGACGGACAGAGGGGCTAAACCCTTTTGTCTTTAAGTATTCAATCGATCAGGAAGCAGTGCATCCTGAAAATCAAGAGGTGTTACTGCATTATCTACGTTGAAATCACCTATTTTGGTTCTTCTTAAGGAAGAAAGATGTGCGCCAGAATCCAATGCTTTGCCAAAATCATTGGCCAAAGACCTGATATAGGTGCCCTTGCTACAGACTACTCGGAATGTAATGTTGGGCATTTCAATATGGGTTATTTCAAATTTATGAATTTCAACGCTCCTGGATTTTATTTCAACTTCTTTTCCTTCCCTCGCATACTCATACAACCTTTTTCCATCTTTTTTTAGGGCGGAAAACACAGGTGGGAATTGTTGAATCTCCCCGATAAACTGTTCTGTGGCTCGATGAATCAGCTCTTCTGTGATGTGCTCAGTGGGATAGGTATTGTCAACTTCGGTCTCAAGATCATAAGAAGGGGTCGTGGCGCCCAAGGTAATGGTGCCCGTGTATTCTTTTACCTGTCCCTGTAACTCGATAATTCTTTTGGTAAATTTTCCGGTACAGACCAAAAGCAGTCCAGTGGCAAGGGGGTCCAACGTCCCCGCGTGGCCTATTTTTATTTTCTTGAGCTCAAATTTGCGTCGGATAGCCCATTTTAAGGCGTTTACTGCTTGAAAGGAGGTCCAGGTGAGCGGTTTGTCTATCAATAATATCTGTCCCTCCAAGTAGTCTTCTTTCGTCATTATATCACGGTTAGGGGTCTAATGAAGAAATGTATGATTAGAATGGCCAGACCAACAATGATTCGGTAGTACCCAAACATTTTGAAACCGTGCTTGCTCAAATATCCGATAAAGGTTTTAATGGCAAATAGTGCCACTAAAAAACCGACCACATTCCCAATAATCAAATAATTGACCTGATCACTGGTAAGGGTAAAGCCTGCATCATAATAGTCATAACTTTTCTTCAGGGTGGCGCCCAACATGGTAGGCAGGGCCAAGAAAAAAGAAAATTCGGCTGCAGCTGTTCTGGAAAGCTTTTGTGTCATACCTCCTACAATACTGGCTCCACTTCTGGAGACACCGGGAATCATTGCCAAACACTGGAAAAGCCCAATTCTGAAAGCGGTACGATAGGAGATCTCCGTATTTTCGGCATCCCCAAACCAATCATCAACCTTTAATAGGACGATCCCCCCAAGAACCAAGGACACGGCCACGGTCAACGGATTTTCCAGCAAGGAATCTATGACATCACTTAATAACAATCCAAAAACTACGGCTGGAATAAAGGCGACCAATAATTTATAGTAGAAATCCAAACTTTGGAAAAATCTTTTAAAATAAAGTACCACCACGGAAAGGATGGTCCCCAATTGGATGACAATGGTGAACAATTTGGTAAAATCATCCTGCGCAATTCCAAAAAAGGAAGAAGCGATGATCATGTGCCCTGTTGATGACACAGGTAAATATTCGGTAATGCCTTCAATGATGGCAAGAATAATAGCTTGTAGTAAGTCCAATATTTATTTTTTCTTGTGGGGGTTCAACAAAATGGCGTAGATCTCAATGCCCAGTCCCAATAGCACCAA
>JBFIGS010000029.1:0-16574 GCA_041602195.1 Sediminicola sp.
AGAGAAATACGTTTCTATCTCTGAAAATAAGGAAGGGTGGCACACCCAAAAGTTCATGCTCACCATTTCTTCTCCACTGAAATGTTGCCCCGAATCCAAGTCTACTATTTCTCCGTTTTCGGAAATGATTTTAAGGCGCTCCTCTACACTCAGGAGGTTCCCGTGCTTAATTCTACATATTCCCCTGGAAACAGACCCATTTGGGGATAGTGTTTCTTTTAGGGTGTACCCTACCATAGCAAAAGGGGAGGTTGTTGCCGTGTTTTTTATAAATGACGCTGCCTTGTGAAATGCGGCCCTCCCGTAATAGTCATCGGCATTCAATACCACAAAAGGGGTGTTGATATGGTTTCTGGCGGTCCAGACGGCATGGGCCGTGCCCCAGGGTTTATGTCGTTCCACCAAAATCTCGGTTCCTGGCGGGAGCTCCTCCAGTTCTTGTGAAAGGACATCCAGTTTTATGTTTTTTGGAATGCGCGCCATTAAATGATCCTTAAGAAATGCAACATGGTCCCGTTGGGTGATGATGACAACATGGTCAAACCCTGCGTCAATAGCATCGAATATACTGAACTCCATTAGGAATTCTTCTCTTGGACCCAAACCATCAAATTGTTTTAGTTTCCCATATCTGCTTCCTTTCCCGGCGGCCATTAATAACAGTGTCATCCTTTTTTGCATTAGAAGTAAAAATAAGATTTTTGATAGGAACTCCATTTTTAAAAAGCAGAGGCATCATATTTTATTTCAAAATGTTTAATTTAATCCACCAATAACCAACTTATTTTAATTGATGACCACTAGAAGAAAGTTTATTAAAAAAACGAGTGTACTGGGAGCAGGAATTCTGGTGACACCAAGTATTTCTCCCAATTTTTTTGGAAATTTTGAATCCCAAAAGTTAAATGTTGGACTTATTGGCGTAGGGGAGAGGGGAAATAACCATCTCAGTAATCTGCTTCTTCGCAAGGATGTTAATGTTACAGCCATCTGCGATATCGATGCCAGTAGGATTGAAGAAGCCAAGAACAAGATGATCAAGGCGGGTAAAAAGGCGCCTAAAACCTATGGGAGCAACGATTATGATTATCGGAACCTCTTGGAATTAAAAGAAGTGGATGCGGTTATTATAGCAACGCCATGGTTGTGGCATACAAGAATGACGGTGGACGCCATGGAAGCCGGTAAATATGCCGGGGTTGAGGTTTCTGCAGCGAATACCCTGGAGGAATGTTGGGACTTGGTAAATACCCACGAGCGCACTGGTACGCATATGATGATTTTGGAAAATGTCAATTATAGAAGGGATGTAATGGCCATTCTTAATATGGTCCGGCAAAATGTATTTGGGGAACTGGTACATTTTAGATGTGGGTATCAACACGATTTGAGGGAAGTGAAATTTAATAATGGGAAACAACCGTACGGAGGGGGAGTCGAGTTTGGTGAAAAGGGATATTCCGAAGCCCGTTGGCGAACAGAACATTCAGTAAAGCGAAATGCCGATGTGTATCCCACGCACGGAGTGGGCCCCATTGCGGTCATGGCCGATATCAACAGGGGGAATAGGTTTGTTTCCATGACTTCAAGCGCAAGCAAGGGAATAGGCCTGCACAACCATATCGTTAAACAAGGAGGGGAAGACCATCCCAATGCCCAAGTAAAATTTAAACAAGGTGATGTCATTACCTCTACGATTGAGACGGCTATGGGGGAAACCATTATTGTGACCCACGATTGTAACCTGCCAAGACCATACTCCTTGGGGTTTAGGGTACAAGGAGCTAATGGCCTCTGGGAGGTAGATGGGAATAGAATTTACATAGAAGGTAAATCGGAGCCGCATAGATGGGATGTTGCAGATGATTGGCTAAAGGAATACGATCATCCCCTTTGGAAGAAATATGGAGAATATGCGGAGGGATCTGGACATGGGGGAATGGATTTCTTTGTGCTGAATTCCTTTATTGAATCGGCAAAATTAAATATTGCCCCGCCTCTTGATGCATATGATGCCGCAGCGTGGAGTGCCATAACCCCCTTATCGGAAGTATCGATTGAAAATAATGGGGCCCCACAAAATTTCCCCGATTTCACAAGAGGTTTATGGATCAAACGGCCGCCCTATAACTGGATAAAGGATACCTTTTAGAGGTATGGGTGAACATCTGTCTTAAATATGATAGATGTCATATATTCTTTCCCGTAGTGCTTTTACTTTTGAAACTAATTAAGTGCAAATATGACAACATTAGTTCAGAAGTATAATATTCCAGGGCCCAGATATACCAGTTATCCAACCGTTCCCTACTGGAATATGGACTCTTTTTCAGGGAAAATATGGCAACAAACCTTGATCCAAAGCTTTGAAGAAAGCAATATTGAGGAGGGGATTAGCCTATACATTCATTTACCTTTTTGCGAACAGATGTGCACCTTTTGTGGATGTCATAAGCGCATAACCAAGCAACATGATAAAGAAGGGCCCTATATACAGGCGGTGCTAAAGGAATGGTGGTTGTACTGCAATCTGTTTCCCGCCCGGCCTAGGATCAAAGAACTGCATTTGGGGGGAGGAACGCCCACTTTTTTTTCGCCAGAAAACCTCAGGATGTTGATTGACGGAATATTTAAGACTGCAGCAAAGGCCGAAGGATTTGAGTTCAGTTTTGAAGGCCATCCCAACAATACCACAAAAGATCATCTAGAAACGTTGTACAATCTTGGATTTAGAAGGGTGAGCTTTGGTGTTCAGGATTATAATGAAACGGTACAGAAGGCCATTAATAGGGTACAGCCTTTTGAAAATGTGAAGCGGGTTACGGAATATGCCAGGGAAATTGGATATACTTCTGTAGGGCATGATATCATTTTCGGTTTGCCTTTTCAGACCTTGGAACATGTAGAACAGACCATTTTAAAGACCAAGGAATTGATGCCCGATCGTTTGGCATTTTATAGCTATGCACATGTGCCCTGGTTGAAAGGAAATGGACAACGTGGTTATAATGATGCAGATCTGCCTTCAGCTGATGATAAACGAGAACAATATGAAAAGGGGAAGCTTATGCTTTCTAAAGTAGGGTATAAAGAAATTGGGATGGACCATTTTGCGCTGCCGACCGATGCGCTCTTTACGTCCATGGGTTCTTTAGAATTACATCGAAATTTCATGGGGTACACGGCGTCCAAGACCCAATTGATGGTAGGATTGGGCGTTTCAAGTATCAGTGATAGTTGGTATGGGTTTGCCCAGAATGTAAAAGGATTGGAAGAGTATTACCATCTGTTGGACAATAATATTATTCCCGTGTACAGAGGTCATATCTTAACTGAAGAAGAACAAATAATAAGAAAACACATCTTAAATTTAATGTGTCGCTTTGAAACCTCATGGGATGATAAGGAGGACTATTTTCCGGAACTTATGGAGGTGATGGAGCGGCTTGAAGAAATGGAATCCGACGGATTGGTGGAAATAGCGAGTAATGTTTTAAGAGTAACAGAAAAAGGCCGACCCTTCATTAGAAATATAAGTATGGCCTTTGATGTATTGTTGCACAGGAAGGCTCCCGATACACGTTTGTTTTCAATGACTATTTAATGATATTAGTAATTCTCAAAATCTGAAATTATGAAAAAGATTATCGTACCTGTTGATTTTTCTGAACAATCGGAATATGCCTTGAAAGTAGCGGCATCCATCGCTAAAAAGTATGGATCTGAAATTTTCGCGGTTCATATGTTGGAACTTTCCACGGCAATTTTATCCACAACCGAAGGAATGCAGCAAGATCAGATGCTATTTTTAATTAAACTTTCAGAAAAGAGATTTTCCGAATTTTTAGACAAACCCTATCTTCAAGATATTAAGGTAACCCCAATAATTAAGCGCTTTAAGGTATTCAGTGAATTAAATGAGATTGCTGAAAAACACGAGGCCGATTTAGTGGTCATGGGATCCCATGGCGCTGATGGCTTAAAAGAAATATTTATTGGTTCCAATGCCGAAAAGGTGGTAAGAAACTCAAATGTTCCTGTGCTGGTCATTAAAGATGAGATAAGCGATTTTAAAATAGAACATTTTGTGTTTGCTTGTGATTTCAAAGAAGATAATCTGCCAGCCTTACATAAGGCTAAGGATTTTGCCAATAAATTGTCAGCTGAGCTACATTTGGTATATGTGAATACCCCAGGAGATGATTTTTTGAGTACGACGGATATTTATGCAAGGGTTTCAAAGTTCTTGGCCAAAGCAAATGTTGGTAAAGAGGTTGAAATTTATAATGACTACACCGTAGAAAAGGGAATATTGAACTACAGTAAGGATATCAATGCCGATATTCTGGGAATTCCTACCCATGGACGCAAAGGTCTTACCCATTTTTTTATGGGAAGTATAGGGGAGGATGTTGCCAACCACTCCAAAATTCCAGTGGTCACATTTAAACTCTAGAAGCCGATAAAAAGCAGGATTTTAGAAGCATATTAGGGGTAGTTATACCCAATATGCCAAATCTAAACTAGATTTTGGTCATACCAGTCATGGTATAAAATTTGGTTGATAGCTTAAATGATCCCAACTTAAAAGTCAACCTTGCTATGATTCGGTCAGTTTTTAATTGTCAATAGGTTTAAACTCATATAAACTACTGTTCAGCATTTTTTTATACAGTTCTTCATTAACAGAAACCTTTACATGTAAATGTGGAAATTTCAGCATGTAGTTATTGTCCTTTTTCCCTAATATGGACACTTGAGTTGATTTTTTTTTCATAACTAAGACTTTGATTTAAATTGTAAAAATTAGAATCTTGTATAGTGCCAAAGTTCTGAAGTTTTCAAGATAATAGTCCTGACCTATATCAGGGTGGGCCTTTTTTAAGAATTAATCAAGACAATCAATATTGCTGGAGACCAATTCTATAACCGGATCTGGTGAAATGTAGGGTATGCCCAGTCCCAAGCCACGAACAATAAAAAGAAGACCAATCACAATTACAAAGACCGGGATCAGTTTTTGTATTCTTTTACGTGCACTGCCTTTTAAAATGCCTGTTAAATAAATAGCTGAGGTCATCAACGGAATAGTACCCAATCCAAAAAGAATCATATATGCCGAACCGTGCCAAGGATCGCCCATGGCAATGGCCGCAAAAAGTGCCATATAGACCAAACCACAAGGAAGGAACCCGTTTAATAATCCAATGGTCAGGAAGGTGTCCGCTGATTTTTTCTGAAGCTCTTTTCCCAACCTACTTTTTACTCTTGAAATCACCCTGAACCAGGGTTTGGAGAAATTGTATTTCTGAAAGGTTCTATAAGGAAGCAGTACAACAAGTATCATAACGATACCAATAAAAATTGATAGTTTTTGCTGCATGCCAAAAACATAAAGTCCCTTGCCCAAAAAACCAAATACCAATCCCATGGTGCCATAGGCCAAGAGTCTTCCCAAATGATAAATGAGGATTTGGGAGAATTTCTTATAGGAATTGCTTCTATCCACGGGCAATAGAAAGGCAATGGGCCCGCACATTCCTACACAGTGCAAGCTGCCTAAGAGTCCCAGTATGACGGCAGATATCAGCATTTATTTGAAAAGGGTTTTTGCAATTTTGTTCATCAATTTTTAATATAGGTCAGGCTTTCCTTGTGTAAATAGTTTTTGTTTTCATATTCCAAGGAAATAGTAATGTCCCAACGACCATCCAACAAGCGTTTGTCGGGTATGAGCAAATTTGAATTGGATATATTGATGGGTAAATCAAAATCCAAGTGCTTATTAGATGGTCTGTATAAGGACACTGTTCCTTTTATTTTTTGTGGCTCCATGGCTTCCGGAAAGCGTACTTCCCATCCTGAATCGGTCTTTTCAATTCTAATCTTTGTACTTAAATTATTGGCATTGTGTTCGGCATCCATCTTTTTTTGAAAGCCTAGCTCTTCTTTATAGTATCCTTCGGTCACCAGGTCGTGATTGGAGTTACTGTCCATCGTCATCCTGACCACGAAAAATAGGATAAAGCTTATAAAAGCAATGAAGGCTAAGACTACTGCTGTTCCCCAATTTATTTTCATGATTATAGTATTTTAAGTTCAATCACCTTATTTATAACTTCTAGGTGCCAAGAATCTTGCGGTAGTTGATTCTATTAAATTTTTACCGCTGTATATCCCTATTTTTAATTTATCCTTGTCTGCGTTCAGCACGGAAGCATTTATTTCAATAAATAGAGTGCCTTCCGATGATTGCTGTGCTGGAACACTAAAGTTCTGATTTCTTACCAACTTGATATTGCCCTTGTGCGACATGAGTTCAAAATGTACATCGGCTATGTCCATGGTGGTCTTATTCAGTAATTTATAGGTATACACATTGCTGATGATATTTCCTTCCTTATGCTCATAGAGTTGTCCTGGTAGTCTGAGAATACTGGCCTCTAAGTCGTTTCTTAAAAAAAGCATACCAATCAGGACACCGGTCAATATGACCAAAATGGCCGAATACCCTTTGAGCCGTGGTGTGAACTTAAATTTTTCTTTTCGTTCTATATTGTCTTCACTTGCATATCGAATAAGTCCTTTGGGAAGATTTACCTTTTCCATGATATGATCGCACTCATCAATACAGGCCGTGCAATTGACACATTCCAATTGGGTGCCATTACGGATATCTATCCCAGTAGGACATACATTTACACATTGGAAACAATCAATACAGTCTCCATGGCCCAAAGCTTCCCTGTCTTCATTTTTTCTGAATTTCTTTCTTCCGTTTTCACTTTCCCCTCTTTTATGGTCATAGGCAACAATGATAGATTTGTTGTCCAATAAAACGCCTTGCATACGCCCATAAGGGCAGGCTATAATACATACTTGTTCTCTGAACCAAGCAAATACGAAATAGAAAACCATTGTAAAAATGATTAGGGAAATAAGTGTGCTTACGTGTTGTAACGGCCCATCAATGATGTATTGAAATAATTTATCGCTCCCTATCAGGTAAGCCAAAAATACATTGGCGATTAGAAAGGAAATTAGTAGGAAAACGGTCCATTTTAAAACCCTTTTTCTAATTTTCTCTGCATTCCACGATTGTTTGTCCAACTTTATCTGTGCTCCCCTATCCCCGTCAATTAAAAACTCGATCCTACGAAATACCATCTCCATGAAAATGGTTTGGGGGCATATCCAGCCACAGAAAATACGTCCGAAAGCAACCGTAAAGAGGGCTACAAAAATAACGCCGGTAATCATGGAAATGACGAACAAATGAAAATCTTGGGGCCAAAAAGGGAATCCAAAAATATTGAACCTGCGCTCCAGAACATTGAACATCAAGAACTGGTTCCCATTTATTTTTATAAAGGGTGACGACAGCAGGAACAATAAAAGAACATAACTGACCCATTTGCGATAGGTATAGTACCTGCCACTAGGTTTTTTGGGAAAAATCCAAGAGCGCTTTCCTTCTTCATTAATGGTACCTATTGAATCCCTGAAATTATCGTCCATGCGTTTTTATTTCCCTTTGGATATGATTTGTGCCTGAAAGATTTTCAGTTCATTGCAACGGTCACCGTATCTTTTTCTTGTTCCATTTTTTCGCCAGGAATGGCATTCTGTATTGGCTTGGTTTCATCAATCCATATTTCACCTTGGGCTTCTTTTGGATTGGCAGGTTCTTTTCCTTCCATGGTCAGCACATAACTGGAAACCTGGGCCATCTCCAATGGCTTTAAGGTCTGCTTCCATGCAATCATCCCTTTTCCGTCCCTTCCTCCTTCAGAAATGGTTTGAAAGATATTTTTAATTCCCCCTCCCAATATCCAATAAGGGTCAGTTAGGTTAGGGCCAATTCCGCCTCCTCCATCTGCCATATGGCAGGCCACACAATTGCTTTCGAAGATGGCTTCCCCAGCTTTAAGATCTGATGCATCAGCTAAAAACTCAACCGTATTGATATCCACGAGGTCTTTAGCATTCTTTTTATACTCGTCTATGGCCAATTGGGCCTCTGCCACTTCAATTTCATATTCCATGTTTTGTCCAACGCCATTGAAAACATGGTAACGGGCAAGGTAAATAACCCCGAACACAATGGTCGCATAAAACATATATACCCACCAAGGTGGCATATCGTTATCCAGTTCCCTGATACCATCATAATTATGGTCCAAGATAATCTCCCCCTCCTCTTCAATAGGTTTGTTTCCTGTAAGCTTTTGGTACCATTTTTTCGCCCATGTCCATTCCCATGTTTTGGATGGGGTGGCCAGATAGCGTTCTTTTGCTTTTTCGGGAAGGGTGTGGAACATTACATTCTCTATAGATTGTAAAATAAGTTCCATGGCTATCAAAATCATTAACACCAACAACAAAAATAGCTGTGTAATTGGATAGGCAATAATGGCTAGCTGATCTCCAGAATCTATAACATACTCCATCAATCCGAAGATGATAAAGAAAAACAGGGGGATGCGGATCCACCAAGGCGACATATTTTTCATAATGTTTGGTTGTTTTGGTTGGTATCTTCTTCTTCTAAAGGGATGCTACTTACCTCTGCGATATGCTCTTTTGAGGCCGTAAAAACCCACCAAAAAAGAATGGCAAAAAAGACAAAAAAGATGAGAAGTGATATCATGGGATAGGTGGCAACGCCATCTATGGTCTCCATATAGTTTTTTACAAATTTTAGCATGGTCTATTGGTTTTGTGAAATAACTTCATTGGTTTCTTTGATCTTAATATCGGTACCCAAACGCTGTAAGTAAGCAATGAGGGCTACGATTTCTCGATCTCTCATGTTTACAAAATTCTCTCCGTTCTCCTTGGCCGAGGCCTTATCCGCTTCATAATTGGAAGCAAAATCGGGGTCTGAGTATAGGTTCTGCTCAATTTTTAATGCTTGGGCGTCCATGTTCTCGTTGGCATTGGCAATATCCGCTTCAGTATAGGGGACGCCTAGGGCAACCATGGCCTTCAATTTACCGGTAATGTCACTTCTATCCAGCTTATCCCTAACCAACCACTGATAGGCAGGCATAATTGAACCTGAAGAGGTACTTTGGGGATCGTACATGTGGTTAAGGTGCCAATTGTCCGAGTATTTACCTCCAATCCGAAGTAAATCGGGGCCTGTTCTTTTACTACCCCAAAGAAAGGGGTGGTCGTACACAAATTCCCCAGCTTTGGCATATTCCCCATAGCGTTCCACCTCACTTCTAAATGGGCGGACCATTTGTGAGTGGCAACCGACACATCCCTCACGTATATATAGATCCCTACCCTCCAATTCTAATGGCGTATATGGTTTTACGCTTGTGATTGTAGGAATGTTGGATTTTACCAAGATGGTCGGAACAATTTGTATGACCCCACCAATTAAAATGGCTACCGTGGCAAGGAGGGTCAATTGTACAGGTTTGCGCTCCAACCAGGTATGGAATGTCTCTCCCGCAATTCTCCTTTTCAATATTTTTGTCAGTGCCGGAGCTTCTGCCAATTCATCGGCTACTTCGGTACCTTTTCTTATGGTGGCAACCATGTTGTAGACCATTACAATGGCTCCTATGATATATAGACTGCCCCCTATGGCCCTCATCCAATACATGGGCATGATTTCAGTAACTGTTTCCAGGAAATTTCCATAGGCCAACGTTCCATCCGGATTAAATTCTTTCCACATTAAGGCTTGGGTAAACCCTGCCACATACATGGGAAGGGCATAAAGTATAATCCCCAAGGTTCCTATCCAGAAATGAAAATTTGCCAGACCCTTGGAATATAAACTGGTCTTAAACATTTTGGGAACCAACCAGTAGATCATACCAAAAGCTAAGAAACCATTCCAGGCCAATGCTCCTACATGGACATGGGCAATGATCCAATCACTGAAATGGGCAATGGCATTTACATTTTTCAGGGATAACATAGGTCCTTCAAAGGTGGCCATCCCATATCCGGTAATGGCAACTACCATAAACTTCAAGGTTGCATCCGTTCTCACTTTATCCCATGCTCCCCTTAAGGTCAACAACCCATTGATCATTCCGCCCCAAGAAGGTGCGATCAACATAATGGAGAAGGCAACTCCTAAATTCTGCGCCCATTCAGGTAATGTGGAGTATAACAAATGGTGGGGTCCCGCCCATATATAGATAAAGATCAAGGACCAAAAATGGACAATGGACAGCCTATAGGAGTACACCGGCCTGTTCGCAGCCTTGGGGACAAAATAATACATAAGCCCTAAAAACGGGGTGGTCAGGAAAAAGGCTACGGCATTGTGTCCATACCACCATTGCACCAAAGCATCTTGGACACCAGCATATACCGAATAACTTTTTAAGGCACTAACAGGAAGTTCCAGGCTATTGAAGATATGAAGTACGGCAACAGTAACAAAAGTGGCCAGATAAAACCAGATGGCCACATACAGATGACGTTGCCTCCTTTTTATCATCGTACCAATAAGGTTAGCGCCAAAAGCAACCCATACCAAGGCAATAGCAATATCTATGGGCCATTCCAATTCTGCGTATTCCTTGGAAGTGGAATAACCTAAAGGTAAAGTGATGGCAGCAGCAACAATAATGGCTTGCCAACCCCAAAAATTAAATTTGCTCAAGGCATCACTGTACATTCTCGCCTTTAATAACCTTTGGGTAGAGTAATACACTCCTGCAAAAATGGCATTACCAACAAAGGCAAAGATGACCGCATTGGTATGTAAAGGTCTTAAACGACCAAAACTAAGCCAAGAGATACCATCGGTAACATTGGGAAATATAAACATAAAGGCCAATAAGAGACCTACGGACATTCCTACAATTCCCCAGAATAAGGTGGCATAAATGAAATTCTTTACGATTTTGTTATCGTAATAAAACTGTTGTACTTCCATAATTTTATTGATTATTCTCTTTTGGTTGATTCAATTTTTTGGATTCTGGTTCTGGTGCGGTTTTGACCAATTCATCTTCGAAGAGCATGCGCACGGAAGGGGTATAGGTATCGTCATATTGACCATTTTTGACGGAAAAAATAAAGGCGGTAAAGAATACTACCGCGACTACAATACTAATTGTCAATAACACATATATTACACTCATACCTATTCTAATTTTGGCGTAAAACTAAGTCTGCCGCAAAGGGCAAAAAATGACATTTATCAGGTTTTGGTTTTTGTTCTTTATATAGATTCATTCAAAATTCTTCACTTTAGTTTTCTGCCTATAATATAAGTAGCCGCAGTTGTAAAGGCCACAATGCTTATGGAGCTTAAAGGCATTAAAATGGCCGCTATTACTGGTTCTAATTGTCCGGTAACAGCAAAAAACAATCCTATTACATTATAAAGCAATGACAACACAAAACTCAACTTAATAACCTTCATGGCTTGCTTTGATGCTAAAATATAGGCAGGCAATTGTTGCAATTTCGTGGCGTCCAAAATAGCATCGCAGGCCGGTGAGAACACATTTATATTTTCTGAAATGGCAATGCCCACATCGCTTTGAGCCAAGGCTCCGGCATCATTGAGTCCGTCACCCACCATTAATACCCTTTTATGTTTTTGTTGCTGGACGGCTATAAAGTCCAATTTATCTTCTGGTTTTTGATTGAAGTGTAGTGGAGTGCCCAAGGGTACCAAAGCCTCCAAATTGGATTTTTCACCGGCATTGTCACCAGATAGAATGGCCAATTCCATATTTCTTTGCAAGCAATTAAATACGTTGGAGATCCCTTCCCTATATTCATTATGAAATACAAAGCAACCTTTGTACTCATCATTGGCACTGATATGTACTGCTGTATTTTGGTTTGCCAACCCGCTCTTATTGCCAACAAAGGTTGCTGATCCAATTTTTATTTGTCCGTCTTCCTTAGAACCTCTGATACCATGGCCTATATGTTCTTGATATTCATCCAGTGTGACTATATCATGTTCGGCCAATAAGTCGTAAAGTGCCCGACTCAATGGATGATTGGAGGCCCGAAGCGTATTTTTTAGTAGAGATTCTTCTGCTAATGTAAGGTCCATCCCTTGGTAGCTAACCGTTCCTTTTTTTGTAGTGGTGATAGTTCCGGTTTTGTCAAATATGGCCATATCCACTTGCGCTAGCCGTTCAATGGTCTGACTGTCCTTGAGATAGAATTTTTTGTGTCCAAAAATACGGAGCATATTGCCCAAGGTAAAAGGAGCTGCCAAGGCGATGGCACAAGGACATGCAATAATAAGTACTGCAGTAAATACATTGATCAACCTACCACTGTCTATAAATACCCAAAATAGGGCCGCAGTGAATGCAATTGTAAGTACCCCTATGGTAAATCTTTTTCCAATACGATCTGTAAGGGTCCGAAAACTATTGGTGCGATCTTTTTGAAAAATAGCATTTCCCCACAATCGGGTCAGATAACTTTGTGGGACAGATTTTAAAGCCTCCATTTCAAACGCTCCCGAAAGCTGTTTCCCCCCAGCATAAATTTTATCGCCAGGTTCTTTGTAAACAGGTGCAGATTCCCCACTGACAAAACTATAATCGATCCTTGCATTGCCAAGGAGCAAAAGTCCGTCCACAGGAATCAATTCTTCGTTTCTGATCAGAAGACGATCTCCTTTTTTGATATGGTGAAGTGGTACGGTAACTTCCGTGCCATCATTTAAAATCTTAGTAATGGCAATGGGAAAATAAGATTTATAGTCCCTCTCAAAGGAAAGAAAAGAATAGGTTTGCTGTTGGAAAAACTTGCCCAATAACAAAAAGAAAACCAATCCTGCCAAACTATCAAAAAATCCAGATCCCCAATCGAAAATAATTTCCAGAGAACTTCTAATAAATAGGACCGATATTCCCAAAGCTATGGGGACGTCAAGATTCAATAAATTGGAGCGGATACCTTTGAAGGCCGATATAAAATAATCCCGGGCTGCATAAAATACAACCGGAAGGGAAAAAAAGAACATAAGCCAGCGGAAAAGGGGCTTATACTGCTCTATCCAAAACTCCCCAACTTCAAAATACTCTGGAAAGGATAGGAACATTATATTGCCAAAGGCGAAACCCGCCACCCCCAATTGGTAGATCAGGGTATACTCTTTTTTATTTATTTTTTGGTCGTAATCATCCAGGGAGATATTGGGCTCATATCCAATTCGGGTCAGTAAAAGAACCACTTCTTTTAGACTGATGGTCTGCCAATTATAGCTTATTCTGATTCTTTTTTTTGGAAAATCTACTTGTGAGCTAAAAATGGATTTATGGAGTTTATTAAGGTTTTCCAGGATCCAAATACAGGAACTGCAATGGATATGGGGAATATAGAGCGAAATGATCTGTATTTCGTCATCTTGGAACTCTACTAATTTGTCTGAGATTGCCTCGGACGAAAGAAAGTCGTATTTGCACTCGGCGATTTTTGGAGAGGCTCCTGCAGCTGCTTGTAGGTCATAGTAATAGGTGAGGTCATTACTCGAAAATATCTCGTAAACCGTGCGGCAACCTTGGCAACAGAAATTTTTTTGATCATAAACAATGTAATCTTGAACGCATTTGTCCCCACAATGGTAACATGTGTCTGTACCCATATTTTTGCTCATTTTACCCGGTACAAAAATGAAGTCCCATATACCTTTAAAATATGACATCTGTCAGTTTTCGTTAGATTAGGTAGCTTTTCAAAAGCTGATTAAAGTCATAGTTTCCATTTAGGTCTTCCTTTAATTTTGACCTACCCGTGAAATAATGGGAGTTAAAGAACTTTATTTATAGTACTTTGAAGAAAATATTAATAGCCACCGATTTTTCTGAAGACGCTTGGAATGCGACTAAATACGCCATTGAATTGTACAAGGATTTGGATTGTATATTCTATTTATTGAATACATATACGCCTGCAAAAGCTTCGGGTAGTTTTATGGCCGAGGCTCTGGAAGGACATGACTTGGAAGATGTCATCAAAACAAATTCAGAGAATGAATTAAAGAAAGTGGTAAAGAAGATAAACGAAACTTGCAAGTATCCAAACCACAGTTATAAGACCATTTCCTCCTTTAATTTGTTGGTTGATAAGATCAAGGCTATTGTCAATCAGGAAAAGATAGATCTAATAGTTACAGGGGCAAAGGGAGCTACTGGTTTGGAAGAGGTATTTATGGGAAGTAATACGGTCCGTATTATAAAAAGCGTTAAAAATTGTCCGGTACTTGCTATTCCAAAGGATTTTCAATTTTCAGCACTTTCTGAAATTGCGTTTGCTACAGATTTTAACCGGTTTTATACAATTTCTGAGTTGCAACCCCTTATAGAAATGGCAAGAGCTTTTAAAGCATCCATTCGGATAGTTCATGTACAATATAAAATAAAGGAACTGACGGAAATTCAACAATTCAATTTAGATATGCTTTGTAAATATTTAAAGGGAGTGGAGCACAGTATACATACTGTTTCAGAATTAAACTCTGTTTCTAAAACATTGGAGGCTTTTACGGAGGATTTGGGCATACACTTGTTGGCCATGCTCAATTACCAACACAGCCTTATGGAAAATCTAACAAAGGAACCCATTGTAAATCGTTTGGTTTTTCATTCACATGTACCTCTACTTGTTATACCCGAATTGGGAATGGGTGCCTCATCGGGATCTAAAAAACATTCGGAAATCCACTTTACTGGTTAGGTTCCTTTCCTATGGGATGGTCCTCATAGAAGTCCTCAAATGTCTTATCGGTTTTATAGTCGTCCACCAAAACCCTATACACCATGTATATCAGAAGGGCTTGGCCCAAAACGGTCATATAGAATACCCAATTAAAGGGGTAATCTAAAGCTGCCATAATAGTTAAAAGTAGGAGGGCAATTGTGGTTATGGCTACCGTACCCATTGTAGAAACTTTCATTTTTATTATTAAGTTACTACATATCAACTATTTGAGGTGTTAATAAAGTGGTAAATCTATAATGTCTGATAGTAGCTATACGGTACTTTTTTCAAGCTATTATTAGTTCTATCTGTTTATGATATATTATTTGAATGCAATAGGATTCATTAAATTTATGATAAAATAACAGCTATGAACCTTCCGGATATAGGTAAAAGGAGAATTGTAATCATTGGGGCTGGATTTGGAGGAATCTCCTTGGCCAAAAAACTAAAAAATTTAGATGTGCAGGTTGTGGTCATCGATAAGCATAACTACCATACTTTTCAACCGTTATTGTACCAAGTGTCCACAAGTGGTCTCGAACCAGATTCTATAGCCTATCCTATCCGTAAAATTTTATACCGTCTCAATAATTTTTATTTTCGATTGGCAACCGTACAAAAAATCAATGTGGAGGCCAAGGAGGTGGTCACCGATATCGGTAGCCTTACTTTTGATTACTTGGTAATAGCCACGGGTACCAAAACCAATTTTTTTGGGAATACCAGTGTCCAAGAACACGCCATGCCCATGAAAAGTGTGCCTCAAGCCTTAAACATACGCAGTCTTATGCTGCAGAATTTTGAAAAGGCAGATGATGCAGTAAGCCTAGAAGAACGAAAAATGTTGATGAACTTTTGCATTGTAGGCGGTGGACCCACTGGTGTAGAGCTATCCGGTGCATTTGCTGAACTCAAAAAAAATGTATTCCCTAAAGATTATAAACATCTGAACGTTGATAACATGGAGATCCATTTGTTTGAAGGCGCAGATAGAATATTACCTCCTATGAGTGAAAAAGCATCGGAGAAAGCAACCCAATTTTTAGAGGAATTGGGAGTGAATATTCATTTAAAGACCATAGTGAAGAATTATGATGGGGAAAAAATGACATTGGAAAATGGAGAGGTGATGAAAACCAAAAATTTCATTTGGACGGCTGGAGTAACAGGTGCCTTATTGGAAGGGTTTTCCAAGGAAACTTTAATAGATGGAGTTAATAGGTATAAGGTAAATGCATTTAATCAAATTGAGGGCTATGATCATATTTTTGCAATAGGAGATATTGCTTCCATGAGTTCCGATGAGTATCCTACGGGCCACCCTCAAGTGGCACAGCCAGCCATTCAGCAAGGGCAGCACTTGGCTAAAAATTTCGAAAGACTCTTAGCTGGGAAAACTATGGAACCCTTTACCTACTTTGACAAGGGAAGCATGGCCACAGTGGGGCGCAATAAGGCAGTAGTGGATCTTCATAAATTACGGTTTGGAGGTTTCTTAGCCTGGTTCATTTGGATGTTTGTACATCTTATGGCCTTGGTGGGCTTTAGAAACAAAGTGATCGTCTTTTTCAACTGGGCTTATAATTATATCAATTATGACAAGGCAGCACGATTAATTGTAAGGCCATATCCCAATAAAAAGTAATGCTCTTTTCAAAAAGGGAATGAAAAATTGAGGGGAGGGGATGCAGTCATATTAAATTCCTTTGCTATCTTTGCCTAGTTGTGTTGTGTCTCATTTGAGACCAAGGTTGTGGTAACCGAATTGTTGTTCGGTCCAACCAATGAAAGGCTTTCCTATATGGGAGGCTTTTTTTGTTTTTGGGATAGTGCCCATTTCCCGTATTTGCAGTTCC
>JBFIGS010000030.1:0-16343 GCA_041602195.1 Sediminicola sp.
CCTTCGTTCTTCCAAGAATTTTTTACCGGTTTAGTTTCTGTATTTTTTTCTTTGTCAGCTCTATAATCTGCAATAACACTGTCTTCGTATGCCCTAAAATCGGAGTAATTGCCAGGAAAATCCTCTATTTCTGCATTACCTCTAAAAACAAAAAGGTGGTCTACGATCTTATCCATAAAATAACGGTCGTGGGATACTACGATTAGACATCCAGGAAAATCGAGTAGAAAACTTTCCAGTACGTTCAGGGTAACGATATCCAAATCGTTGGTAGGTTCATCCAGGATCAAAAAGTTGGGATTCTGTATAAGGACAGTACAGAGGTAAAGTCTTTTGCGTTCTCCACCACTTAGCTTGTCTACAAAATCATATTGTTTTTTTCTGTCGAAAAGAAAGCGTTCCAGTAGCTGCTGGGCTGAAATTTGACGTCCTTTTTTTAATGGAATATAATCCCCAAATTCCCGAATGACATCAATTACCTTTTGTCCTTCCTTTATTACGATTCCTTTTTGGGTGTAATAACCAAATTTTATGGTATCACCTACAACGACCTTGCCGCCATCGGGTTGGTCTTCCCCGGTTAGAAGGTTAAGGAAGGTAGATTTTCCAGTGCCATTTTTACCAATGATACCGATGCGTTCCCCTTTTAAGAAATTATATTCAAATTTGTCCAGAATTGGTTTTCCGGGATAGGCTTTTGATATTTTATGAAGTTCCAGAATCTTGCTGCCCAAACGCTCCATGTTGAGTTCCAATTCTACCTGGTGTTCTTTTCTGCGTTGTCCTGCTTTTTCCTTTATTGCCTGAAAATCATCAATTCTAGATTTGGATTTTGTGGTTCTCGCTTTAGGCTGTCTCCTCATCCACGTTAACTCTTGGTTGTAGAGTATTTTGGATTTGTGATGTTCTACCGCCTCTTGTTCCAATCTGGCCTCCTTTTTCTCCAAATAGTAAGAATAGTTGCCCTTGTATGAATATAGCTGCCCATTGTCCAGTTCAATAATTTCATTACACACTCTCTCCAAGAAAAAGCGATCATGGGTCACCATGAACAAGGTGATGTTTTCTTTTGCAAAATAAGCCTCAAGCCACTCGATCATCTCTAGATCCAAATGGTTGGTAGGCTCATCCAAAATCAGCAGATCTGGCTTATTGATAAGGGCATTGGCCAGAGCCAAACGCTTTTTTTGTCCCCCGGAAAGGAGACCAACCTTTATATGAAGATCCTCAAATCTAAGTTTGGAAAGGATTTGCTTGTATTGGGTTTCAAAATCCCACGCATTATTGCGCTCCATGCCCTCAAATGCTTTCTGGTAAAATTCGGCATCTTCCGGATTCTCCAAAGCTTTTTCATATTGGGCAATTACCTTCAGAATTTCATTATCGGAAGCAAATATCGTCTCTTCAACGGTAAGCTCTGGATTTAAGTCCGGCTCCTGGGACAGATAAGAAACCCTAATCCCATTTCTATAATTTACCTGCCCTGTATCAGGGGTGTCAAATCCTGCCAGAATATTTAAAATGGAAGTTTTTCCACTCCCGTTTTTGGCGATCAGTGCAATTTTTTGATCCTTGTTAATGCCAAAGGACAAATCCTTAAAAAGGACAAGTTCGCCAAAAGACTTTGATATGTTTTCTACTGTAAGTAGGTTCATGAATTTACTTTTTATTTCTTAATGTTTCTTTTTGACCAGTGGAGCAAAAAGAAGTAACGAACAGCCAATAGCACCAATAGTGGAGCGATCAGTGGTGAGAATATCTGTATTCCTGTGAGCCAAACCAACGGAGTGATCATTAATAATACCGTGATCAATACAAAATATTTTTGCATCCAGTGGGGTAGGGGCTTGGTTTTGGCCAAGTAAAGACAGGTTACAATATTTAGGGGGAATGCCCAAAGAATATTTAAATTTCCTGCCGTTGCCGTATGGTCTGTAAAGAACCATAAAAAAATGATCAACAGTCCCGTGATACCCGTACTAAAAGATAAGAAAAAATCTAACCAACGACTGCGACTATTGTTTTTAAAATCAATATAGGTGATCACTAGTACAAATACCATAAGGGCCAACACCCAAAAAAAAGGTGTCAGTAAAAAGTAGGTATAGGGGTCTAGGGATTCGAATTCCATGATGGACCGTTCTCTTTTTACTATTGGCTCCTGGTTTAAATTCGTATTTGCCATTTGGTCCATAACATATATGGGCAGGAACATATGCTCAATAGGGGTGGCTTTTTTATCAATTACAGATCCCAGCGCCAGATCAATCCCAAAGGCAGACCATGAATTGGTGACCAAGCTTTGATGGATCAGTTGTCTAAAAGTGTATCTCTGTATGAGATGGCTATCATAATAGGTGACTCTTTCGCCAAAGACTGCGTTCAAAACATCCCTTATCTTGGAAGAGCAATTGTTGTAAAAGAAATCATATTGATAATCTCGATTTTCAGGTTTAAAATTATTTTCTAAAAATGCAAAGAGCGCCTTTGTTTCCAAAGGATCAAGGTTTAGGAGTTGTTCTTGAACCCAACGGTTTTCCATCTCATAAGTCCAAAGAAAATCTTCGAATTTTTGTCTGCTCAGAGAGTATAATAATTTCCCCCGGGCAAATTTCATGTAGAAATTAGGCGTATTAAAATTAAATGTACCATAATTGTACACTACGTCTATTCCTAGCACAGGATCCTGCAACCTAAAGGCACTATGGCCGAAGGTACTGTATAATTCCTGCCCTGGGCCGCAGGTTATGATACTGATCTGTGCTTTTTGGGAAAGCTCAACCTCTTGTGAAAAGGTCATGAAAGAAAAGCCCAAAAGGACTAACAAAAAGCGAATTTTCAATTGCATTTCAAAAACTGTTGGAGGATACGAATATTCTTATAGGCGACAAATATCGAATAAATAAAAGGATTACACATAGGCATTTTTGTAGATTGTAAAAAAAGGGGGACTATATTTAACAGATTATTTTAATTAAAAACTAATTTTACACAGCTACAGTATTTTTGATATCCCAGTTGTTGTAAAAAAAACATAGACATGAAAAGACATATTCCAAACCTCATTACCTTATTAAACGTTTTATGTGGCTGTATAGCCGTGGTATTCGCCGTTAGGAACGATTTGGAAATTGCAGCTTTGTTTGTGTTCCTGGGGATCTTTTTTGATTTCTTCGATGGACTTGCTGCCAGGCTATTGAAAGTGCAAAGTGAACTGGGACTACAGCTCGACTCATTGGCAGATATGATTACCAGTGGCCTGGTGCCCGGGATTGTAATGTATCAATTATTGAAAATGTCCTCTGTGGGAGGATGGAATTTGGAATTTGGTACTGAAGCTTCCTCTTCCATGGCCCATAGTTCAACAGAACTTACTGTTTTGCCTTTCTTGGGATTTGTGATTACTTTGGCCTCGGCCTACAGGCTGGCAAAGTTCAATATAGATGAGAATCAGGTTTCTTCTTTTAGTGGGCTTCCAACTCCTGCGAATGCACTTTTGATTTTTTCATTGCCATTGATCCTGTTGTACCACAATAACGAATTCTTAAATGGGATTATATTGAACCAATGGTTTTTGATTGGGATGACTTTGCTCAGTGCCTTTCTTTTGAATTCAAATATAGAACTCTTTGCCTTGAAGTTTAAAAATTGGAGTTTTAAGGATAATGCCCTGCGATATGTATTTATTGCCGTTTGCCTGGTGTCCATAGGGACAATGAAGTTCTTGGCAATTCCTTTTATCATCGTTTTTTATGTGGCAAGTTCCCTTGTGAATGGGATTAAAATTACGAAATAGGCTAATATCCTAGCTGGGTGATATGTACTTTTCGAGAGCTTACTAGGTAGTCGGAACTCTAGAAGTCCAGCTTTTTCTTGCGCAGCTCAAAATTTTGACCCAAGTACACCTTGCGCACCATTTCATCGGCTGCTAAATCTTCCGGTATGCCGGATTTTAAGATCCCTCCTTCGAACATCAAATAAGAGCGCTCCGTTATGGCCAAAGTTTCTTGAACGTTGTGATCCGTGATCAAAATACCGATGTTTTTGTTTTTCAATTGGGCAACAATACGCTGTATGTCTTCTACGGCAACAGGATCCACTCCTGCAAAAGGTTCATCCAGGAGAATAAATTTTGGGTCGGTAGCCAAGGCTCTCGCAATTTCTGTCCGTCTGCGTTCACCCCCCGATAAAAGGTCGCCACGGTTTTTACGGATATGCCCTAAACTGAACTCTTCTATGAGCGATTCCATTTTCATGAGTTGCTCTTTTTTGCTCAGTTTGGTGAGCTGTAATACACTTAAAATATTCTTTTCAATACTGAGTTTTCTAAATACCGAAGCTTCTTGAGCTAGGTAACCAATGCCGTTTTGGGCCCTTTTGTACATTGGAAAATTGGTTATTTCCATATTGTCCAAATAGATATTCCCTCCATTAGGTTTTATAAGGCCAACGATCATATAAAAGGAGGTTGTTTTTCCTGCTCCATTAGGTCCCAGAAGTCCAACAATTTCCCCTTGGTTTACCTCGAGGGAAATTCCTTTTACTACTTGTCGTCCTCTATAGGACTTCATGATATTCTCTGCCCTTAACTTCATCTACTCGTATTATTTTCCAAATCTAACCCATAATATGATTTATGGGGCAGATTTGTAATTATTTTAACCTTCCTGGGTCTCCAATGCTTCCCAGTATTCATAGGCCCTTCTTAAATGGGGGACTACTATGGTGCCCCCAACCAAGGTAGCTATCCCCAGGGTTTCCATTATCTCGGCTTTGGTTGCCCCTTCTTTGTGAGAGCTTTCCAAGTGGTATTTTACGCAATCATCGCACCTTAAGACGGCAGAGGCAACAAGTCCTAGTAGTTCTTTTGTTTTTACATCCAATGCTCCTGGAGCATAGGCGTTGGTGTCTAGATTAAATATTCTTTTGATGATCTTATTGTTATCGGCCATCAGCTTCTCGTTCATCTTAGAACGGTAGGCATTAAATTCTTCAACTTGATTTGGCATTCTTCTTATTTTTTTTAGCTTCTTGACGTATTACGTATCCGGATATATAAATACTTACTTGATATAATACTAAAATAGGGATGGCCACTATGATCTGACTGGCTACATCCGGAGGAGTGATTATCGCAGATAGGATTAACACCACTACCAAGGAAATCTTGCGGTATTTTTTTAATACCTCTGGAGTTACCAGACCTATCTTGGTCAGAAAAAATATGATGATTGGAAGTTCAAATACCAGTCCGCATGCAATAACTGCCGCACGTACCGTGGAGATATAAGATCCCAAATCTATATCATTAAAAACCTCTTTACTTACCTGGTATCCTCCTAAAAAGTTTATGGAAAGCGGGGCTACTACATAATACCCGAACAATACGCCAGTGAAAAATAGTACGGAGGCAATAAAGATAAACCCTCTGGCATTGTTTTTTTCCTTTGTATAAAGTCCTGGAGAGATAAACTTCCACATTTCATAAAGTATATACGGAAACCCTACGATAAATCCTGCCCATATAGAGGTCCAGATATGGGCAGAAAACTGTCCGGCCATTTCTCTACTCTGAATCCTGAACAAAGGTTCCGTTCCACAAAAAGCCTCACTGAACCCAAGCATTTTTGAAAGATGGCAAAATAGTTTATAGGTGGGAAAATCTGGTCTTTTAGGCCCGAATATTACCGTATCAAAAATGAAATCCTTCATGATAAAGGCAACCAATCCTATGAGCACCACCGCAATAGTGGATCGGATTAAATGCCATCGCAATTCCTCGAGATGATCAAGAAAAGACATCTCATTGTGATTTTTGCTATTCGCCATTACAGTATACCTTCGTTGATTAAGTTGTGCAAATGTACTACTCCCATATAATTTTCACCGCTCATTGCGAGTAATTGTGATATCCCTTTTTCTTGCATAAGTTCAAGGGCATTGATTGCCAGGACATCGGTTTCTATAGTTTTTGGTGTTGCGGTCATAATATCCTTGGCCGTAAGCCCCGTAATATTGTCGAACTTATTCAGCATTCTTCGGATATCACCATCCGTTACAATACCTACTACCTTACCGTTTTCCAGAACTGCAGTTACCCCGAGCATCTTTTCAGAAATTTCCACAATGACCTTCCTTACGTCGGAATCCACATTTACTGCTGGTTTCATATTGTTGTTCGCAATGTCGGATACCCTTAGATACAATCTCTTTCCCAAGGCACCTCCAGGGTGATATTTGGCAAAATCCTTACTGCTGAAACCTCTTAATTCCAATAAGCATATGGCGAGGGCATCACCCATGACCAATTGGGCAGTGGTACTGGTGGTAGGAGCCAAATTATTAGGGCAGGCTTCTTTTTCCACAAAGGTGTTCAATCGAAAATCGGCATGGGTGGCTAAGAATGAATCCATGTTGCCTGTCATTCCGATCAATTTATTTTCACCACTTTTAATCAAGGGGACCAACATTTTTATTTCAGGGGTATTCCCGCTTTTAGAAATACAGATCACCACATCATCGTCCTGTATGGTGCCCAGGTCACCATGGATGGCATCTGCGGCATGCATAAAAATTGAAGGGGTTCCCGTAGAATTTAATGTAGCGACAATTTTGGAAGCTATAAGAGCGCTTTTTCCGATGCCGGAAATGACCACCCTACCTTTAGATTGGTAGATAAGGTCAACAGTCTGTGCAAACTCCTCGGTTAATAGAGAGCCTAAATTGTGAATGGCTTCCGCTTCCGTCTCAATGGTTTTTTTTGCTATATTTAGTATAGCCGTGGTATCGCTCAATGTGATAATAGAATTATGTGATTGAATTACAAAAAGAATGTATTATATTTAATATCGCAAAATTACATAAACTTAATTTTATAGTATATTTAAAACATCAATAAATAAATTTGCCTGAATTGTTTTGCCAAAGGTAAAAATCCGTATATTAAAAAATGAAGTTTTGCCCCTTGAAATCAAAGGGTGATGATAATAAAAATGTAAGGAACCGTATGGGTTTGAATGGAATGGATATACATGCCTCATTAAAAAAATACTTTGGATTTTCAAAGTTCAAAGGTCTTCAAGAACAAGTCATAAAAAATATAGTACAAGGAAAGAATACCTTTGTAATTATGCCTACTGGTGGGGGTAAATCCCTATGCTACCAGCTCCCTGCTCTTATGCAAGAAGGAACGGCCATAGTGGTCTCTCCACTAATAGCCCTGATGAAAAACCAAGTGGATGCCATTCGTGGAATATCTTCTGAAAATGGCATTGCCCACGTATTAAATTCATCTTTGACCAAAACGGAAATTAGGCAGGTAAAGGATGATATAACCAGTGGAATTACAAAATTACTTTATGTTGCCCCGGAATCCCTCACAAAGGAAGAATATGTAGATTTTTTGCAATCTGTAAAAGTATCCTTTGTGGCCGTGGATGAGGCTCATTGCATCTCGGAATGGGGACACGACTTTAGACCTGAATACCGAAATTTACGTGCCATTATTGCTAGATTGGGCGACGATATCCCTGTTATTGGTTTAACGGCTACCGCTACACCAAAAGTACAGGAGGATATTATTAAAAATTTAGGAATTACAGAGGCCAAGGTTTTCAAGGCGTCTTTCAATAGACCCAATCTGTATTACGAGGTACGCCCAAAAACATCCAACGTAGAGGGAGATATCATTCGTTTTGTAAAACAAAATTCAGGTAAATCAGGAATTATATATTGTTTGAGCCGTAAAAAGGTAGAAGAACTGGCCCAGATATTACAGGTCAATGGCATCAGTGCTGTGCCTTATCATGCGGGCTTCGATGCAAAAACAAGATCTAAGTATCAAGATATGTTTTTGATGGAAGGTGTGGATGTTGTGGTAGCTACCATTGCATTTGGTATGGGAATAGACAAACCAGATGTGAGATTTGTGATCCACCATGATATGCCTAAAAGTATTGAAAGTTACTATCAGGAAACTGGCCGTGCCGGGAGGGATGGTGGCGAAGGTCATTGTCTAGCCTTTTATTCCTATAAGGATATTGAGAAATTAGAAAAGTTCATGTCCGGTAAACCTGTGGCAGAACAGGAAATAGGTAACGCCCTTCTACAGGAAGTAGTAGGTTATGCCGAAACCTCCATGTCCCGAAGAAAATTTATCCTTCATTATTTCGGAGAAGAATTTGATGAGGTAAACGGCGAAGGAGCTGAAATGGATGATAATACCAGAAATCCCAAGGAAAAGCAGGAGGCCAAGGATGATGTTGTTAAACTTATCCAAGTGGTGCAGGGCACTAATGAAAAATTTAAATCCAAGGAAATTGTCAAAACCTTGACGGGAAAGGTCAATGCCCTGATTTCTTCACATAAAACTGATGAAAAGCCATTTTTTGGTATAGGAGACGATAAGGATAAAGGTTATTGGATGGCCCTCATACGGCAGACCTTGGTCGCAGGGCTTATGAAGAAGGAAATTGAGCAATACGGGATCCTACATGTTACTGAAAAAGGGGCCAATTATCTTAAGAATCCCACATCGTTTATGATGACGATGGACCATATCTATAGTCAGGCAGCAGATGATGCCATTGTAAGTGCGGCCAAGACCGCTGGTGGGGTGGCCGATGAAAACTTATTGCAATTGTTGAAGGACCTTAGAAAAAAGGAAGCTAAAAAATTAGAGGTACCACCTTTTGTGGTATTCCAGGACCCCTCTTTGCAGGATATGGCGTTGAAGTATCCCATTACGGTGGAAGAACTGGTCAATATTCATGGAGTAGGGGAAGGCAAAGCCAAGAAATATGGAAAACCTTTTGTAAAGTTCATTGCCAATTATGTTGAGGAGAATGATATTCTAAGACCGGACGATCTTGTAGTTAAAAGTACAGGAGCTAATTCGGGCCTTAAGCTCTATATTATCCAAAATGTAGATAAAAAATTACCTCTAGACGACATTGCGGCCGCCAAAGGGTTGAACATTTCTGAACTGATAAAGGAAATGGAGCAGATTGTTTTTAGCGGAACCAAACTCAATCTGAGTTACTGGGTAGATGAAATTTTGGACGACGACCAGCAGGAGGAAATACACGATTACTTTTTGGATGCGGAAACGGACAATATAGAGGAAGCGGTTAAAGAATTTGATGGGGATTACGAAGATGAGGAGCTACGGCTGTACCGGTTAAAGTTCATAAGTGAAGTGGCCAATTAGAGTATTAATAAAGATTAAAAAAATCCCCTTGATTATTCAAGGGGATTTTTTTTGTGGATATGCAATCAGTTAGTACTGGTCGAAACTACCTGTTGTTATTATGGCTGCTATAGTACCAAAAAACAGAATCAAAGCCAATAAACAGACAAGGGATATACCCAAGCCTATATAGGAAAGGATTTTGGCTGTTTTTACATTTTCGAAGCCCGAATACAATTCTGGGTTATCATAATATAATTTTTCGGCCTTACCTGCACTTACTAGTCCTATGATACTAAATATAATACCAAAAGGGCCACAACATAAAAAAGGTGTTATTATGGAAATAATTCCCATGGCCATGGCGTTGCTTGCTCCTGGTAACGGTTCCCTATTCATAGTATTGCTTTTATTGGTTCATTATATCTTCCATTCGTTCTCGCATTAATTCTTCATCCTGTAGCGCGTCCCATCCTACCATAGATATTGCCCAAACAATCATCAAAATAAAAAGAATGTTCAGTACTAATCCGATAATGGCCAGAACCTTTCCTGTTTTGATAGTGCTATAATCGGTATATAATTCCGGGCTGGTTTTATAAAGATTCTCGGATTTATTTGCCAAAATCAATGCTATTACGGCCAATATGAGGCCAAGAATACCATAGCACCAGCATAGTACAATGGAGGCGATACTTAGTACAATGATCATTGTGGCATTCGGTAATTTCTGTTGTTCCATAAATAAAGGTTTAGTTTTAAAGTTTAAAAATATAGTTGGTAATTATTAGCAAGATAGTTGTAGCGGTTAAGGCTATAATTATTTTATTGGCGTGTTTTACGGGATAAAAATTATTGAACAATAGGAATCCCAGTAGTGGCAGTAGTGGATATATGGCGGGGTACATGAGAAAAGCTTCCCTAAATTCTCCTTGGAATATCAAGGATACGGCTCTTTGTAGGCCACATCCAGGACATTCAATGCCCAAGAGTCTTTTGTTTAAGCATGGAAGCATAAAATCATCCAAAGAAAATAACATCAAAAAAGGGAGTATTTTCATGAAAATAGATTCTTTTGGTGAAAATTACTATTAATTTTGGGGAATGAAAACAAAACGAATTATTTATTTTTTGCTCATTATTACGGGTGCCTTGATCATGGGAGCAGGTGAATCATACATGCAAAAAGAATACGCATTAAGCATCGGGATAGTTTTGTTGATGTTCGGGATTTATAAATCCACACAGATCTGGAGTGATGGTAGTGATGGGGAAGCAGCTAAAGAAAAAGATCATCATGAGTAAGTTTAAGGTTGGGGATAAGGTAGAGACCGTAGATGATGTTATTGTTGGAATCGTGCAGGGTATCCAGGGAAATCAAATTTCCGTTGAGACCGAGGAAGGTTTTATGCTCAGTTTTTCACAGGGAGAATTAATGTTGGTTGCCAATACGGATGACATTACGGTCCATAATTTTGAAGTAGCACGAATAAAGAAGGAAAAGGAAATTCCAAAAAGGAGAAATACCCAGACCGTTAAGCCTAAAGAACGCAGTGCCCCAAAGATGGAAGTTGATCTTCACATCCATCACTTAGTACCCTCCAATAAAGGTATGAGCAATTACGAAATATTAAATATCCAATTGGATGCTGCCAAAAGACAATTGGAATTCGCCATGGCCAAACGTATCCAAAAAGTGGTGTTTATACATGGAGTGGGAGAAGGAATTCTTAAAGAAGAACTGTACTACCTCTTTAAAAGATACGAGAATGTTAAATATTATGATGCCGATTACCAGAAGTATGGGCTAGGGGCAACCGAGGTTTATATTTATCAGAATGCGTAAAATTATTCTGTGGTCGTTACGACTCCAAAATCATTGATGCTTAAATCTGTGATCCTAGATCCATTCTCGTTCACAAGCGATATTTCGCTTAATTGAATGGTGTGTTGGTATGTGATCCCGTCCTCCAAGAGAATGGTATTTACGAGGACCTTGCCATCAATCGCCTCAATTTCATCAACAACCGTAGGAGTTGTGGGTGGGATATTACTACAAAAGTAGCTGTTGCTGACAGTGCCGGAAAAAATTCTATAGGTAATTTTTGAATTACCGGGAATGGCACTTTCAAGGCTGCCGTCCGAAACTTCATTTTTTAAAATCCCTGCTTCCAAGGTCAATATTAATGCTTCATCTCCATTAATTTTGAAGAAGACCTGACTCCCTGTGGTGGCAGTTCCGCAAAAAGCTATGGTGCTATCGTCAAAATTTAATGTTTCTATTTGTAGATCCCCGTCATCGCAGGAGAGTAATAAACCTAAAAAAGCAAAAAGAATAACTTGTTTCATGCGTCAAATTTAATTCAAAAAAAAGGGATTTCCCTATAGCTTTTACCTCTATTTAGGAGAAATTAACTTTATTTCATTTATTTTTGGCCATTATATAATCTGAAATTTTGTTTCATGCAAAGGGTATATCTGGATAGTGCTGCGACCACGCAGGTAAGGGAGGAAGTTATTGTAAAAATGCAGGACGCACTTGCCAATTTTTATGGGAACCCATCTTCTACCCATAGTTTTGGGCGTTCTGCAAAAACAGCTATTGAAAAAGCCAGAAAAACTATAGCTAAGGAACTCAATGCTCATCCTTCGGAAATAATATTCACCTCCGGTGGTACAGAGGCCGATAATATGATTTTAAGGGGTGCGGTTAGGGATTTGGGTGTAAAGACTTTGATCACCTCAAAAATAGAGCACCATGCCGTATTGCATACAGCGGAAGAATTGGCCAAAGAATATGGGATAACCCTTCACTTTGTGAATTTAGATCCCTCCGGAAATCCAGATATGTCACACTTGACAACTTTGTTGCAACAGGACAATTCCAAGAAGTTGGTCAGTCTTATGCATGTCAATAATGAAATTGGTAATAAAATAGATATTGATGCCATAGGAAAACTTTGTGCGGACAACCAGGCACTTTTTCATTCAGATACTGTACAGTCCGTGGGGCATTATGAATGGGATGTGAAAAATACGCAAATTGATTTCTTAACAGCTGCAGCTCATAAATTCCATGGTCCCAAGGGCATTGGTTTTGCATATTTAAAAAGAAATACCGGGCTTAAACCGTTAATTTTTGGGGGCTCTCAAGAACGGGGGTTTAGAGCGGGAACAGAATCTTTTCACAATATAGTCGGTTTGGAAGAGGCTTTTGTCGTTGCTTATAAAAATATGGATGCGGAACGTAACTACGTCACCGATCTGAAAAAATACTTTATTGAAAAGCTGGGGGAAGAGCTTCCCGAGGCTACATTTAATGGCCTATCGGGAGATTTGGAAAAGAGCACCTATACTTTGGTGAATGTGTGCCTTCCATTTAGTGAAGAAAAGGCCTTAATGCTGCTCTTTCATTTGGATCTTAAGGGTATTGCTTGTTCTAAAGGAAGTGCATGCCAATCTGGGAGTGATCTTGGATCTCACGTACTGGTAGAGATACAGTCTAAAGAAGAATTAAAGAGGCCGTCATTGCGTTTCTCTTTTTCTAAATACAATACAAAAGAAGAGTTGGACTATGTTATAAGCGTGTTGAAGGCTTACGCGAACGATTAATCCTTTTTTCTATTTTTTGCCTTTTCCCTTTCATAGGGGAATTTACGGGTAGCGGATTTCATCATGCCATCGATAAGGTCATTGGTGTTTTTTCCTGACTTCTTGTTGATCTCCTTTTCGTATTTCCACAATAATTTTCCGCTTCCCCCATCACTGATCTTCATCCCGATTCTTCCGTAATTGGAATCTCCCATTAAATAATCAATGAAACTGAAACCGTCAGGAATTCCTTTAGATAGTAAAATGTTCATATCGAGATTACCACTGATGATACCATCCACTTCCAGTATTTTGCAAAGTTCTTTAATGGTGTAAACATCAATATTGTCATAGTCAATATCATTCTTCGCCAAAATAGCATTGGTGTTTTTGATATTTTGAAATTCCACTGAAAATTTCTTTTTCTTTTTTATGCGCGAAAAGTAAATCTCCAATGCATCCTGAACCGCATAGCCCTCTTTTTTTTCCAGGGCCTTAAGCTCTGTTTTTGATATTTGGTCCTTGAGTTCCAAATTGGTCAGAAAGGGTATAATCGCCAGCACCTCGTGTCCACTGCTTAGCGCATCAAACTTATCGCTTTCGTATATGTTTTTTTGGGCCTGTATTGCCACAGAGGTAAATAGTAATAGGTAAATTAAATTCTTCTTCATTGCTTTTATTCTAAAAACGAGTCCCGATCTTAAGGTTCAATACACGGGAGGTCATAAAATTGGGAACTGCATATTCCCTTTTGCTATCCACATCCCTGACCCAAGTATTGGTAATGGAGTTTTGGTTATTGAAAAGATTAAAAATTTCAAACCCAATATTAAATTCCTTAAACCCATGAAGCCAATGATTCTTGGGATACGTTGTATTGGCGTCCACAAAAATATGGGAAATTCCCAAATCTGCCCTCCTATAATCTCTTAATCTATTCTGAAAGTTGTAGGGATCGGCATAGCTCGGAGATCCTCCCGGTAATCCTGTGTTGTACACAAGATTTAAATACATTTTTAAATTTGGGATGTTGGGAACATAGTCCTGGAATAAAACACCAAAGTTTAGGCGTTGGTCGGTAGGCCTTGAGATATAACCTTTATCGTTGATGTTTTCTTCGGTTTTGAGGTATCCCATACTCACCCATGACTCCGTACCTGGTACAAAGGCTCCGTTCATTCGTATCTCTGCACCATACGCATATGCCTTTGCGTTGTTTGCTGCCGCGTATCGTATACGGACATCCTCCAGAGTGTAGGGGTTAACACTGTTCAGTTTTTTGTAATAGGCTTCACTTTTTAAGGTAAAAGGTCTATTCCAAAGTATAAAGCTATATTCATTTCCCAGTACGGTATGAACAGATTTTTGGGCTTTTACATCGGTTTGGACCATTCCTTCTTGGTCGCGTAATTCCCTATACATGGGAGGTTGCTGATAGAGACCGCCAGCTAGGGTAAAAAGCATATCCAGATCCCAATTGGGCTTTATGGAAAATTGTCCACGGGGGCTAACGATGGTATGGGCGGACTTATCGACGTTTTTTCCGCTAACCGTCCAGTGTTGAGCTCTTATCCCCAGGTTATAATAAATGTGCTGTCCATGCCATTCCAGTTTGTTACTGTACTGCGTAAAGGCTGAAAAACGGTTGGTTTGTATGAAATTTTGGGCACTTACCCCATCAAAGGCAATAATTGGCCCATCAAAAGGATCCTCAGGTTGGTTGTTCTGAAACTCCTGCCTTGGTGGTCTTACAGAGAAACCTAACGAATCTAAAAATTCAGATTCCCTCAACTGATCTCTTATATCTTCATGGGAATATGTGACTCCCCATTCCAGCAGCCTTGAATTCTTGGAATATGATCCCTTATGGGAAATATTAAAAATTAAAGCATCCAAATCATTCCTGGCCCTGTTGAATTGAGAGCCAATTCCTCTTGTTGCAATTGCGCTACCAGAGCTATCACTGCTGAGGTCGGTATCTACAGCACCTAATTCATAGGAGGCAAAGACATCGGAGTATTCTTCTTCTGTGGTATGGTATAGGGAGGTCGTAAGGTTCAAATTTAAATGATCATTGAGTTTGTAGCTCGACATGATAGCCCCTTGGGTTGTTTGAAACCTATTGTTTTCCCTTCCTTGGTAATAAACCAATAACGCCTTTGGGTCATCTATCGTTCCAAAATTTGTCTGTCTTGTCAAGGGTTCATTCTGATAATCGTTCAAGGAGAAGGAGCCTAAAATTCCAAGGGTTACTTTTTTGGTGATTTTATAATTTAGGAAGGACTGTATATCTGCAAAAGTGGGGTTGAAATTTGATTTTGTTTGTTGACTGTTCACCAATAAACTATTGTTTCTGTAGCGGATCCCAGTAATGGTAGATAGGTCTTTTTCTTCAGATATCGTTTCTATAGTACTGCTAAGACCAAGTAAGCTGGCGTTGGCTCGGAGGGAAAATTCTGTGGGCTTTTTATAGGTGATGTCGAGGACCGAGGATAATTTGTCTCCATATTCCGCTTGAAAGCCTCCTGGTGAAAACTCTAAGTTTTGTACCATATCAGGGTTGATAAAACTCAATCCCTCCTGTTGTCCTGATCTGATGAGGAAAGGGCGGTAAACCTCAATTCCATTGACATAGACTAAATTTTCATCGTAATTGCCGCCCCGTACAGAATATTGTGTGCTCAATTCATTATTGGAAGTTACTCCTGGCAATAATTTCAGTACATTTTCAACACCTGCATTTGCACCGGGAATACGCCTAATTACTTCAGGAGGAATAGTGGTTATGCCTTCTACGCGTTTTTCACCCGATGCTGTAACGGTTACACCATCTACTTGGGTCATTCCTTCTTTAAGTACAGGGTTGAACTCAAAGGTTTCATTGGAAGAAAGAATCAAATTTCTTAAAACAACAGGCTCATGGCCGATATGCGAAAAGGTGATGCTTGTTTTTTGTTCAGAAATGACTTTAAGGGTGTAAAAACCATCTTTGTCGGTATAGGTGCCCTTGGATTCGGAACTAACATTTACATCTGCCAGAGGGATGTTTTTTTCGTCCAAAACAACACCGGTGATGGTTGCCGTCTGCGCTAAGGATAACTTCCCTAGGCAAAGCGTCAGTATTAGGAGTACTGTTTTAGGACAACTCAAATTTTTTAATTTCTATAAAATGTACTCGTAAAGGTACTGGTATTTCCAACATTATCAGTAACCACTACTTTGAGCTCACACTGTTTTTGATCCAGAATTTTATCGTCGAAGTTATAGGTTAGGGTATTGTTTTTTGTTTCGTACTCCATCAATATCCAATCCCCATTCAGGGTAGCAGTATAGGTGTCAATGCCGCTAAGGTCATCAGAAATCGTTAAGCTCAAATATCTGTAATTGGTCAACCATTGCTTGTCCTTAAAGTTTTTACTTCTTATTTGTGGTGCAATGGTGTCTTTGACCAAGGCATAGGTGCCCAGATTTTTGGTTCTTGTGGTAAAGGTGTTGTCCCTTCTGTATGTGGAGGTGTAGCTTGGTTTCAATCGATTCCCAAGTCGTGCACTGAACATTTTACTTC
>JBFIGS010000031.1:0-15941 GCA_041602195.1 Sediminicola sp.
GTTATGGTTTCTGGATTATTGGTTGTATGGAAACTCCCTGTAGCCAAAGAAAAGGAGGCGGTTAAATCATCACTGCTATACACATTGTACGTGTAGTTACCTATATAATCCGTTACCGTAATGAACATTTCTCCATCATCTACGCCAAAACATTGGATAGGTTTTGCCTCACTTATAACTACTGTAGGTGTTACAGGTTCATCTACCGTATGTTTCGGTAATGGATAAGTACAACCTCCTATATTGTCGGTTATTTCAAAAAGATAATCTCCGGCAGCTGGTAAATCTATCAATGCAAAACTATTGCCCACCACAACGACAGGGGCTACAGGAACAACCGAATTGGTTGTCACTGTAAAACTTGTGGTTCCCACCACATCAATACGTACTTGCTCAGGATCTCTACAATCAAGGTCTCTGATAACGCTTAGTGTGGGCACCACATCTGTAGGTGGATTAATCGTAGGCAATACAAAGGTGGTCTGACAACCATTTCCGTCAATAGCATAAATGGTAAAGTCCTGTGGAGCTCCATTATCAATTATTTCAAATAGATTACTGCTCTGGTAGTTTCCAAAGCCAGTTAAACTGTATTGGTAACCTCCGGCAGCCGTTCCCGGATCAACAATGTTTACCGTGATGGTTGTAGAGCTGAATCTATTGGCGCCCACCTCACAGGAAAAATCGGGAGCCGATGCCGTAATGGAGAACGGTGAAGGTTCAGTTATATCCACTAAACCAGTTTGATCCATACAATTTCTTTCCGTTATCACCTCAACCTCATAACGTCTTGGGGCTAGATTAGGGAAGGATCCAGAATTATTGGAAGCCAATAAGGCCCTTGTATCAAAATCGACCAAATTATAGGTGATGGGCGTATCCACATCAGATCCACTGGTAAGAATTACATCTATACTACCATTGTTATCGCCTGCACAACTAATATTAAGATCCAAAACTGTACTAATAACCGGTAATGTTGGATTATCCAAGAAAATATTGTCCACTAAGAAAAAACAGTTTCCTGTTCCATCGCTGACAATATTATCTACAACCAAAACCTTATAACTACCAGGGCCTACACCAGTAAAAATTCCTGCATTTCTATCTCCGACTATAGGAGCTCCAATATTTGCTCCAGTTCCGTCCTGTAATTGATAGGTAAAATCATCACTACCACCATCTGTGATCACACTAATGGTTCCATCTAGATTTTCACAGGTCGGTATAGTAGTAAAACCACCAGAAGCAGATACAAATTCATAAACCTCAGCAATACCGGTACTGGTACATCCATTGGCATCAATCACATCTATGGTATAAAAACCAGGGGTATTTACAAAAAAGGTAGCCGGACTTCCAATTTGTGTAACACCACCAAGGGTAAATCTTGGTGTATCAATACCTGCGGGCATGGTAACATCTATCTGAAAGGAGGTTGCTGTATTATCGCACTGGTTGATTACAGCAATGGATGGTGCGGGTAATGGTGGATCCAATTGTACAATCTGCCCTATTCCAAATGAAATACACCCACTGCTATCCCTAACATAAATATCATAATTTCCTGCAGACCTAGAGGCTGTGGTCTCTGCCGTAAAATCATCCGATGGATCAGCTGGAGTTGCTGTACCATCATAATCTGGAGTATCTCCTTGTGGTACATAGGCAAATTCATAAGGTCCCCCTGCACCGCCATACCCTTGAACGGTAAATTGTCCGTCCGCATTACAATTCGCAGGATCGTCCTGTAATATAAAAATGGACGGTAGGTTTTGGTCAATAGTAATTGCAGCAGCATCTGTACAATCATCACCTAGATCAGTTGCTACAATCTGATAGTTCCCTGGGAGCGTTTCATAGGTATTGGAGTAAGGGGCACTGATACCCGTAGGCGACTCCAAAACCGTTCTTTCCCCTGTATCCGAGTTTACCAACTCTATGATCAGTTCTGTTCCAACAAATCCGGTTACGGTATAGGAAATCTGACCATTCCTATTGGCATCACAAAAACCAGCAGTGCTGGTTGCTGTTACGTCTAACAAATTAGGACCTTCTATTGGATCAATAATATCCAAATAGGTACAACCGGTCCCTAAATCCGATACTTCTACAGTATAAGAAACCCCATATTGCAATCCGTTAAAAGTATGTCTTCTTGGAGGTGAATTTGGACTTACAAAAGCATTGGCCGGTACTTCAACCAATCTAATTTCAAATGGTCCGGTGCCCCCGACAATATCCACCGTATTAGAAAATCCTGTAGCACTACAGACCAATGGACTTTGGGCAACAGGTACAACATCCACGGTTGTTTGGATAACCGTTACATTGTCTATGTCATTACAGCCGTACCTATCCATGGTAATCACCGTATAGTTTCCTGGAATAACATTGGTAAAAGTCTCAACAGTACTTGCGGTAGGCCCAATTCTATCCAATTCAACACCAAATTGATCTTGTAAGATATAGGTGAAATCGGCAACTCCGTCCGTTACTCCTGTTATTTGTATGCTCCCTTCAACAACTCCTGCACCACAGGTAGCATCAACAGGAACTACTGTGGCATCGGGTGGAGGAGTTCCATCTGTAGGAATGGTAACCATTTTTCCAATGGTCTCACATCCTCTTGAATCCCTTACAATATAATTATAGGTTGCCGCAGCAGTTAAATTGGTATACGTAGATTGAGAGGTAAAAGGCCCTCCATCGAAACTTATTACATAAGGTGGTACGCCAATAGTTGCATCTGGTGTTATGGTCACAATACCATTATTTGCTTGCCCACAACTTGTAGGTGTTGCTGTTGCTGTGGCTTCAATCGCCAAAGGTGGCTCTAAAACTAAAGGGTTGGATTCTGCAATACATCCCTCGTTGTCTGTTATTCTGAATATATAGGTTCCACTGGCGTTCGTATTGTAAAAGAAAACATTGGTAACCAATGGAGATGACGCACTCGTTGTAACTGTAGCCCCATCATCATAAATTACTTCGTACGATTTAGGGCCAGCTCCCACCAGATATCCATTGGTAGCTTCAACACGAATACTCCCATCTGCTCCGCCACAAGGAATATCTGTAGAGATGGTAGTGGTCACTCTCAATTGTGGATTTATGGTAACGCTTAATTGACTGGAACAATTATTGGCATCAAAAACTTCTACCGAATAACTACCTGGTGTAAGTCCGGCAAAAGTGGAACTGGCCTGTAAAGCGCCCCCATTGATGCTGTATTGGTAACCTGGGGTTCCTCCCGCGGCATTTACAACTACTGTTGCCCCTGTACTGGGCATATAACAATAGTCGGTAGCAGCATCCAGACTTAGGGTTGGTGATGATAGAGGGGTCAACGTAAAACTAAAAGTAGCAGTACAACCTTCTGCATCTGTAACGCTTAAATTATATGTCCCAGGAGTAGATAGATTCCCAAAGGTCCTATTGGTCCTTGGACCAACAATAGGTGCCCCTCCGGGATACACTAAAGTATATCTATAGTTGCCCCAACCTCCAGTTGCATTGGCCACTACCCTACCAATATTATTGTTCTGACAGTTCATGGCTGTTACCGTTCCCCCTAAAGCGATAGGTGTTGCAGGCTCTGTGATCGTAAATGAGGTAGAATCTGTACACCCCGTATCCACATCTGTTACATTAATAACGTATACACCAGCCCCTGAGGGTGGTAATACTACCTCACCTGCATTTTGTGGGGCACTTTCTGCTCCACCATTAATATTATAGGTATAATTGTTTGCAAATCCATCTATCAAAAAGGTTCCGGTACCATCCGATCCTCCGGAACATACTCTGGTATCCCCTCCTGCCTTGACCCTAGCCCTGATGGAACTAATATTGGCTGGCGTATAACTGCTTGTATAGGTACATCCATTAATATCTGTAACCCTAAATTGGTAAGCCGTAGCAGTATTTAACCCTATAAAAGTATTACTGCCACCATTATCAACAACAGGTGCCGGACTTATTATTTCATACTTAGCAATAGCAAAACTACTGGTCACCGTTAATTGCACATCCGCTGTACCTGCCCCACAATTTACATTGCTCTGGGCAAAGGCAATCCCTGTTGGGGGAGCCACATCTGTAATAGTAATGGAGGGTAATTGTACCCTACATCCACCGGAATCCCTGATAATAGGAATATAGGTGCCAGGGGCAAGATTATTATAAAGGGTTTGAGTAGTAAAATTTGCTGGGGCATCTCCCGAAATACTAAAGACATATCCGCTTCCAGAACCTCCGGAAAAAGGTCCTTGAAATTCTATAGATCCTCCAATTGTTCCTCCAGTACCATCACAGGTCCTATCTGCCAATTTAACGGCTGTACCATTAATAGCGCCCGTTGTGGTTACCGTTACTGTATTGGGTAATGTGAGAATACAATCAAAGCCACCTTGTTGGTAGCGTACTTGCATATTGTTATAGGTTCCTGCGGGCACCGATAATTGGGTATTGGTACTCCAGGAATCGGCAGGGGTAGCTCTAAAAGAAAGATTATACCCTTTACCATCTATTACGTTGAAATTTATTTTGGCGCCACCATTGCTACAGGTGCCATCTACGCCACTTGCCGTAACATCTGGGGGTGTAAGCACCTCTACATCGGCAGAAGCCGTAATGGTACACCCATTGTTATCCGTGATAAAGAAATCATAGGAACCTGGAGAGGTTACTGTATATGTTGTGGATCCGGTATACGCTGGACTCACCGTAGCGCCACCGTTTACTGTAAATGTATAAGGAGCTGTTCCTCCTGAGGTTCTAACTGTGATATCCACACTGGCTACGCTACACCCAAAACTATTGTTCACCTCCGTGGAGGCGCTTAAGGCTACAATACCACTACCTATAACAATAGGATTGCCATTGATATCAAAGCTCTCAGTTGGGGGTGGAATACCATTTGCAGGATCCCCTTTACACTGTTGGGTCTCTACCCTAACACTATAAGTACCAAAACCAACAGCACTAAAAACATAGCTGTTCGCAGCTATAAAAGAGGTAAACTCTTGAGGCACCCCATTGGAATCCAGTAAGGTATATTTAAATGGCCCCGGAACATTATTGGCAACAACAGTTATACTTCCGGTATCCCCACTACACTGTGCATCAACAAAAGTGACATCAATATCCATATCCCTTTGCTCAATTACAATGGGCTCATAAGGATACTCACATGTATTGGAGGTATTTTGAAGTCGAGCTTTAACTACATAAGTCCCTGGTAGTAAATTGTCAAATATAGGTCCTTGGTAAGGTCCAAAACCACTACCGCTATCAATGCTGTACTCATAAGCACTGGATAAGTTGGTAATTTGAATTCTACCTGGAGCACCGCATATAAAGTTACGTTTTACGTACGTCTGGGTAATGGTGCTCTTTTTAACCTTGAAATAATAATAAGGTCCGGAACCATTCACTCTGACTCTAAAGCCCGCCCCTGTTGAGGAGTTGATGGTACTGGCATTGATATTAAAGTTGGAGCTGCTACTTACTACACTCCAACAACTGGCCGTAGTATTGGCGCATTCAGTATTCACGTCAAAAACACAACTACCACTAGGATTAAATCGTTCCCATTGGTAACTGCTATAGGCGGCCTGTAAGGTCACTACCCGGTTATCAAAATCACCACAAAGGTTGTACCGTACCATGGTGCTACCGTCATTACTACAGGTAACAGTTTCATCACCATTGGTAATGATGGTGGAGAACATGGCAGTACTTGCAAATATTCCTTCGGCCCTATTGGACTCAGTAGATAAATTTGTGGATGTTGTTACATTATCAGAATTGGCCGTTGTTTCATCTTCCAAAGAAGCTGAATGGTCATGATCTAAATTATAGACTGGGAGAATATCGGTAATAAGATGATGGACTTTGTAATTTGCCAATGCCGAGGTACACACTACTGATAACGCGATCAGCAGTATGGCATACATAAGATGCCTTGGATTTCTTGGTAGCATAGGTTAAGTCTTTTTTAAGAATATATTCGATTTGGGATCTTGAATATTCTTTGGTGTAATTGTTTTTACTTATAAAATCTATTTATCTTTAAACATTAATTCTATTCCTTCTATTATTAATCTTAACGTTAAGATATGAAAATTAGTATTGTATTTCTCTATTTATTCGTTGTAATGACAACCATTTCTTGTGGACAAGAACCTAAAAACAAGGCGAAAACCGCAGAAAATTTAGCCTTTACCGTTGAAACGGTAGTTGATGGGATATCTATTCCATGGGGCATGGTTATGCTCCCAGATGGGGCTTTTTTGATTACCGATAAATCTGGAGAACTCATCCATTTTAAGGATGGAAAGAAAACAAGTTTAGAAAATGTTCCAGAGGTTTATGTACGGGGACAAGGAGGACTATTAGATATAGAATTACATCCCAATTATGAGGAAAATGGTTGGATCTATATTTCCTATGCATCATCGGAAGGGGAAGAAAAAGGCGGACATACTGCCGTGATGAGAGCTCGACTAAAAGATTTTAAATTGGTTGATAACCAGTTATTATACAAAGCCACTCCCAATACCACTGCCGGACAGCATTTTGGGTCCAGATTGGAGTTTGATAATGATGGTTATTTATTCTTTTCCATTGGGGAACGTGGGGATAGGGATGTAAACCCACAGGATATTAAACGAGATGGCGGTAAAATCTATAGGATAAAAGATGATGGAAGCATCCCGGCAGATAATCCTTTTGTGAATGAAGCAGGAGCAAAAAAAGCCATTTACAGTTACGGACATAGAAATCCCCAAGGTTTGATAAAACACCCGGAAACAGGTGAAATGTGGGACCATGAACATGGACCAAGAGGTGGGGATGAAATCAATATCATTAAAAAGGGCAAAAACTATGGATGGCCTGTAATTACCTATGGCATCAATTACAGTGGCACCCCAATTACCGATAAAACTGAAATGGAAGGAATGGAGCAACCCATCCATTACTGGGTACCCTCTATTGCCCCCAGTGGCATGGTGATGGTCACCTCAGATAAATACCCCAATTGGAAAGGCAATTTACTTGTGGGCTCCCTTGTCTTTCAATACTTGGAAAGATTGGCCATGGATGGGGAAAAAGTGGTCTATCGAGAAAAGCTTTTGGAAGATATAGGTAGGGTTAGAAGTGTCTACCAAGCCCCAGACGGATTTATTTATATAGGCGTTGAAGGCAAAGGTGTTCTGAAACTCGTTCCATCAGAATAGTTTCAACCCTGTTCTGAAGGCATGATCCAATTGATTACAGGTCTTCAAGTAGTACGTTATTTTTACATCAATTAAAATTCATTAAAAAATGAAAGTTCTATTAGTTGTTTATATATCCATAGTGCTCCTATTGGCCAACATCCTATTTCAGGACAATAAGCTTAAAGAAAGTATGGAGCGCGGGAGCGAGATCTATGCCGATTTTTGTGTTACCTGTCATTTGACAAAAGGAGAAGGGGTTCCATTTACCTTTCCCCCTTTGGCAAAATCGGATTATTTGATGAACAATAGAAAGGAAAGTATCCGAGGGATCAAATATGGACAAAGGGGTGAAATTGTGGTCAATGGAAAAACATACAACAACACCATGATGCCCATGGGGCTTACAGATGACGAGGTTGCCGATGTAATGAATTACATTACCAATTCCTGGGGCAATAAGAATGATAAAATGGTTACCGAAGAAGAGGTTGCTGCTATCGGAAAAAGGTAGTCCTATTTTTGATAAGCGTCTATAGCTTTTTTAACGGAGCCGTGCAGTTGCAATAATCGTTCGGCATCCTCATAAGGGATTTCCAAAGCTTCCACCAGATATCGCGTGCCACGATCTACCAATTTCTTGTTGCTGAGTTGCATGTTCACCATTTTGTTGCCCTTTACCCTACCTATTTTAATCATTAGGGCAGTGGAGATCATATTGAGCACCAATTTCTGGGATGTGCCACTTTTCATTCTCGTACTTCCCGTGACAAATTCGGGTCCCACATTAATGGCTATAGGTATTTCCACGGCAGTGGTCAATGGGGATCCGGGATTATTCGTGATACAACCCGTGAGCAAGCCATTATTCATTGCTGCTACCACTCCTCCCAATACATAAGGGGTAGTCCCAGATGCAGCTATCCCTATTACGGTGTCATTTTCGGTAGGTTTATGAACCTCCAAATCTTTCCAGGCTTGTTGGGTATCATCTTCTGCACCTTCCACGGCCTTTCTAATAGCACTATCTCCCCCTGCAATAATTCCTATCACCCTATCATGGGGCATCCCAAATGTTGGTGGGATTTCTGAGGCATCCAATATCCCTAACCGCCCGCTGGTCCCGGCACCAATGTAGAACAGTCTTCCACCTTTTTTAAAGCGAAGGGCCATTGCATCTACAAGTTTTGTTATCTGGGGAATGGTCATCTCTACTGCAGCTGCCACCTTCTTATCCTCAGCATTCATGCTTTCCAAAATGGACGTTGTCTCCATCTGTTCCAAACTGTCATAGTGTGAGGCTTCCTCTGTAATTTTGTTGTAATTGGACATGGTTATAGTAAGTGGATATCGTGGTTTCTAAAAGAGTCTAATTGTTTGTTCTCTGGATTTAATTCCGTAATCATAATGTTTACTGAATTTATATCGCAGGTTTTGTATCGATGCTGGGAGTTCAATTTCTCCGAGATGCACAAAAGTACCGATTTTTTTGAAGCGTCCATAACCGCTTTCTTTACCTGAACAATATCCCAATCGAACTCGGTCAGCCCAAAGGCAGCATCCACATAACCAGTACCTATAAAACCATAATCCACCTTAATTTGGGATAGGTTGTATACCGTGCTTGCCCCTATCGCCATTTGGGCATCCTTGGATAGTTGTCCTCCCACAAAAATAACTTCAATATTGGCTTTGTTCAATAATTCCAAAGCAACAGGCAAACTATGCGTAAAACAGGTAAGCTGCATTTTAGAAGGGATAGCCCTTGCCAATTCCAGACATGTGGTACCCCCATCTATAAATATCACACTCCCCTCTTTTATAAGTCGTACTGCCTTTTCGGCGATCACTGTCTTTTCGGCCAGAGCATAGGTGTTGTCGTTTTTAGGAGTGTAGTTGGTAAAGCCCAAGGCTATGGCACCACCGTGAACCTTTTTAAGCTTCCCTTCCGCGTCTAATTCCTTTACGTCCCTACGCACCGTATCAATAGAGACATTAAGATTTTCAGCAATATCGGTCAGTAGCACCCTATTGTGCAAGACCACTTCGGTCAATATGGTTCTTTGGCGTTCTTCTTTTAACAAAATATCTTTTTTTTATTTGATTTCAGCAAATATATAGATTTATATTTTATGCTGTTTTATGTCATGATTTACACAAATATACATCAATAACAGCAAAATACTGCATTTATTATTGCATAAAAAAGCATAATATAAATTATTTGCTTATATTTGCCGTACTTATCACCCTTTTAAAAACACGTTCCATGACCAATAGACAGGAAGATATAGAAGCCAAAAAATTTGAAAAGATAAATACCATTATCCACCAAAACTCGGAAGAGGCTTCTTTGTTCGTAGCCAAAGAAATTGCGCAACTCATCAAACAACGACAAAAAGTGGGTAAAAAGGTTGTTTTAGGATTGGCCACAGGATCAACCCCCACAAAAATGTACGAGTATTTGGTGCGTTTCCACAAAGAGGAGGGTTTGAGCTTCAACAACGTGGTTACCTTCAACCTGGATGAATACTACCCTATGCAACCTGATAGCATCCATAGCTATGTACGTTTTATGAACGAATATTTGTTCGACCATTTGGACATCAAAAAAGAAAATATCCATATCCCCGATGGCTCCCTTAAGAAAGATGAGGTACGTTCTTATTGTGAGCGCTATGAGCAAAAAATAAAAAGTTTTGGTGGACTGGACATCCAAATATTGGGAATAGGAAGAACGGGGCATATTGGCTTTAACGAACCAGGGTCTACTATTACAAGTAAAACAAGAATGGTTCGTTTGGACAGGGTCACCAGATTGGATGCTGCCAGTGATTTCTTTGGACATGAAAATGTACCAACCAAAGCTCTTACCATGGGCGTAGGTAGTATCATGGATGCAAAACGTATCATCCTAATGGCCTGGGGCGAAGGGAAGTCGGACATTATCAGGCAAGCAGTGGAAGGTGAGATCAAAGAATCTGTTCCTGCCACCTTTTTACAGCGTCATGACAATTGCGATTTTATCTTGGATGAGGCTTCTGCCTCCTCCTTGACAAGAATAAACACTCCGTGGTTGGTAGGGGAATGCGAGTGGAACGATCAAAGGATAAAAAAGGCAACCATTTGGTTATCGCACACCTTGGGAAAGGCAATATTAAAATTGACCAACGAAGACTATAACGAACATGGCATGGGGAGTATGGTGGCAGAAAAAGGATCTGCCGAAGATATCAATCTAAAGGTCTTCAATCAATTACAGAGAACCATTACCGGCTGGCCTGGAGGAAAACCCAACGCCGATGACCACAATAGGCCAGAACGCAATACCCCCTTCCCAAAAACCTCTTTAATATTCAGTCCGCACCCAGATGATGATGTCATATCCATGGGTGGAACCTTATTACGTTTGGTAGACCAGGGCCATGAAGTGCATGTGGCCTACCAAACCTCAGGTAACATTGCCGTTTTTGATGATGAAGTGATCCGTTTTATGGATTTTGCCAGTGATATCCAACATGAAAATGAGTCCCTAAAACAAAAATATAGGGAAGTAAGGGACTTCTTAAACCATAAGGGCGCTGGGGAAGCAGACAGCTTGGAAGTACAGCATTTTAAAGGGCTCATCAGAAAAGGGGAAGCGCTTTCCGCTTGCCGATACTGCGGGGTAAAAGAAGAAAATGCCCATTTTCAGAATTTGCCATTTTATGAAACGGGTACGGTAAAGAAAAAACCATATTCGGAGGTCGACATCAACCTAACCAAAGACCTTTTAAAAAAGATAAAACCACACCAAATTTTTGCCGCGGGAGATCTTTCTGACCCCCATGGGACACATCGGGTATGCCTCCAAGTTATTTATAAGGCCTTGGAGCAATTAAAAAACGAGGGAGCCGAATGGCTGCAAGATTGTTATGTCTGGTTGTATAGGGGCGCATGGCAGGAATGGGATATTGCGGACATGGAAATGACGGTTCCCATTGGACCAAAAGATATGCGCAGGAAAAAGAACGCAATTTTCAAACATCAATCCCAAAAGGACAGTGCCATGTTCCCAGGAAGCGATGAAAGGGAATTTTGGCAGCGTGCAGAGCAACGAAACCAAGAGACCGCCAAGAAATACGATGCCTTAGGATTGGCAGAATATGAAGCTATGGAAGGTTTTGTCAGGTATCATTTTTAATAACACATCAAATATAAAAGAGAAGCCCACACCTAATGTGGGCTTTTATTATTTAAGATTGCCCCATCATCAAAAATACAGACCTTTATCAGGCAAGTATTAAACCCACAGTCGAGGAGTATAAGTCCATACTTTTATATGGTAATTATTACCCAAAAGTTCATCAATTATACTATTTTTAGACCAATTAGCACACTATGGTTCAAAAAGACAAATGGGCATGGGCATGGGTCCCTGTACTGTATTTTACCCAAGGACTTCCCTATATTTTAGTTGTCAGCGTATCGGTGATCATGTACAAAAAACTGGGTATCAGCAATGCAGATATCGGTTTTTATACCAGCTGGCTGTATCTACCCTGGGTGCTCAAACCATTATGGAGTCCGTTTGTAGATCTTAAAAGCACAAAACGTAATTGGTTTCTGAGTATGCAACTACTCATTTCAGTTGCCTTACTGGGCGTGGCCCTGACGCTTCCTACCAATATTTTCTTTATGACTTCCCTCGCCTGTTTTTGGATGGCGGCTTTTGCCTCTGCCACCAATGACATTGCCTCGGATGGGTATTATATGATAGGACTTACAGAAAAGAAACAGTCCTTTTTTGTAGGGATGCGGAGTACTTTTTATCGGTTGGCAATGGTCACCGGTCAGGGTCTTATCGTGATCTTGGCCGGATTTCTAGAAAATTACTACGGAGACAATACCAAGGCCTGGTCCATAACTATGACCTGTACCGCTTTCTTAATGTTGTTACTTACCCTATCAAACTTTTTTGTTACCCCAAAGTTCGAAACATCTTTGGCCATCCCACAAGATAAACCTGCCAGTTTTTTGGAGGTCTTTTCCTCCTTTTTTAAAAAGCCACATTTGGGCATTGCCCTTGCTTTTATATTAAGCTATCGCTTAGGAGAATCACAGTTGGTAAAAATGGCTTCCCCTTTTTTATTGGATGATGTAGCCGAGGGTGGCCTTGGCTATTCCACAGAAGCCGTAGGGACCATCTATGGAACAGTCGGTGTGATCATGCTTTCCATTGGAGGGATTTTGGGCGGAATATTGATTTCTCGTGATGGGTTAAAAAAATGGATGCTGCCCATGGTGCTATCCTTGAATGTACCCAACGCCCTTTATGCTGTTTTGGCACTGACAAATACTACAAATATTGTGGCCGTGGTAGCTACAGTAGTATTGGAACAATTTGGCTATGGTTTTGGTTTTGCAGCCTTTTTAATTTTCCTGATCTATACCGCCGAAGGGACTTCCAAAACCTCGCACTATGCCATTGCCACAGGTTTTATGGCCCTAGGGATGATGATCCCGGGAATGATAAGTGGCTATATCCAAGAATGGTTGGGGTATGGTGGCTTTTTTATCTGGGTGGTCATTGCCGCCCTCCCTGCCCTATTTCTGTTGAAATTCATAAAATATCCTGCCGATTACGGCAAAAAAATAGCTCCGACCAATGACTAGACTAGTCCCATATCTCCAAGCCTCAGCCGAGCTTTCGCTAAAAGAGAAAGTCGGACAGTTGTTTATGCCGGCCGCCTTTATCAATGATAGTGAATCAGAAATACAGGCCTTGGAAAAGCTGATCAAAGAACACCACATAGGCAGCCTTTGCTTTTTTCACAGCAGGGCCAGTGCTGCCACCAATTTTGAGGGCAAAAAAGAAGTAATCTACAACGAGGATAGCTTGGAAACCCTAAAAAAATTGATTGTCCGTTACCAAAAAGTAGCCAAAATTCCCTTGCTAATCAGTATAGATGCAGAATGGGGCTTGGCAATGCGGGTGGAACAAGCGCCCCAATACCCTTATGCCATTACCCAAGGTGCCCTACAAGAGCATTCCGATCTTATTTTTAAAATAGGGAAGAACATTGCCCAAGATTGCAAATACTGTGGCATTCATTGGAACCTAGCACCTGTGGTCGACATTAACAACAACCCAAACAATCCGGTTATAGGCTACAGATCCTATGGCGAGAACAAAGAACTGGTGTCAGAAAAGGCCATTGCCTTTACCCTTGGCACCAAAAGCGAAGGCGTACTTACATGTGCGAAGCATTTTCCCGGACATGGGGATACGGCGATCGACTCCCATTTGGGACTACCGATTATAGAGAAGTCCAAAGAGGCCCTATGGGAAAATGAACTTTTCCCTTTTCGTGAATTGATAGAAAACGGAGTAGATTCTGTAATGATCGGACATTTATCCGTTCCTAGCTTGTCCAATGGAAAAAACACCCCCGCTACCCTCTCCAAAGAGATCATCAAGGGGGTATTACGCAAAGAATTACAGTTTAATGGGGTTGTTATTTCCGATGCCCTTAATATGCATAGTGTTTCTAAAATGTATACCACAAAAGGGGAACTGGAATGGATGGCTTTTGATGCAGGCAACGATGTTCTATGCTTCGCTGAAAATACAAAGGAGGGTATGGACCTCATCTTAAAAAAAGCTTCAAAACAACAGATAGAGGAAAGCTTTGAACGTTTTTGGCATCTAAAACTAAAGGCTTTTACTACTTTAAAAGAGTCTCCAGATGAAATGCGAAGCCCAGTGAGCTTGAACCATAAGTTGGCCTATGAAAGCCTTAGCCCTGTTCATGGTGACCAAAAGAATATAAAGCCATTTAGAAAAGAAGGTTTTGTGGGAGTGACTATCGGAAAAGAAGCCAATAATCCGTTCTTTGGCACCATTACAAAATCGAGTACTTTTGCGGCTTTTTCTACTGAATCTTCCTCAAAAAAGGAAATTTTAGAGCAAATTGAGGGCAAAAACGTGCTTTTGGCCATGTTTCCAACACAAGTGAAGCCAAAAGATAATTTTGGAGTATCTCAACAAGATTTGGCACTTATTTCAGAAATACTTGCCAACCAAAATGTGGTTCTTTATCATTTTGGAAACCCCTACTTTTTAAACCTATTGCCAATTCAGAAAGCCAAGGCTGTGGTAGTTGCCTTCCAGGATTTTGAAACGTTCCAGCAAAATGCGGCAAACCACTTTTTGGGCAAGGTAGACGCAAAGGGAAAGCTTCCCATAACCCTAAATTCTGAGGTATGCTCATCTACAAAGTAATCGGACTCATGTCGGGCACCTCCTTGGACGGCTTGGATTTGGCATATTGCCATATCTGGAGGCAGCATGACCGTTGGGAGTTCAAAATTTTGGAATCTAAAAGTATATCCTATGACATGGAGACCTTTGATACACTAAAAAATTCTATCTACCTCCCTGCCGACGAACTCCTTATTTTCCACAATACCTATGGCACATGGTTGGGGGAACAAACCAATAAATTTATAGAGGAGCATCATTTGGAGGTCGACTTTATTTCCAGTCATGGGCATACCACCCACCACCAACCGGCAAAAGGGCTTACTTTTCAAATAGGCTCCGGACAGCATTTGGCCAATGCCTGTGGCCATAAGGTGGTCTGTGATTTTAGGACCAATGATGTGGCTTTGGGCGGACAAGGGGCTCCTTTAGTCCCGATTGGTGACAGATTATTATTTAGCGAATATGATTTTTGTTTGAACCTGGGGGGTATTAGTAACATCTCCTTTGAGCAAAATGATAAGCGCTTGGCATTTGATATAGGCCTTGCCAATATGATCCTGAACCATGTCACTCAAAAAGTAGGGTTGGCCTATGACAAAGACGGACAACTGGCCAGAAGAGGAACCCTGAACAAGATAATGCTGCAACAATTGAATGCCTTGGAATTTTATAGCTTGCCCTTTCCAAAATCCATTGGTTTTGAATGGTTTGTGGAAAAGGTAGTCCCCATAGTGGATGGAACAGAGGACAGGTTGGAAAACCTTTTACATACAGCGACCCACCATATCTGCGAGCAGGTAGCACTACAGGTACAACAGCAGACTACAAAAAAAGAAAACACCCTTTTGGTTACCGGTGGCGGGGCCTTGAACAGTTTTCTCATTGAAACTCTTAAAGAAAAATTAGGATCCACCGCCAAAGTGGAAATCCCTTCCAAAACTTTAATCGAATTTAAGGAGGCCCTTGTTTTTGGGTTTATGGGTGTACTGCGACTGGAGCAGGAAATGAATTGTTTGAGTTCAGTTACCGGAGCTAAGCGCGACTCCTCTAGTGGGGTGGTATTCTTGCCTAATTAAACCCCCTGCTAGCGCGAGCGTCACGCTCGTGCCCCCCCGCTAGCGCGAGCGTCGGACGCTCGTGCCCGCAATGGTAGAAAACCAAATGATGAAGAAATTAGATGAGCAGAAAATACAAATTCCCATACTAGCCCCTGCTAGCGCGAGCGTCACGCTCGTGCCCGCAATGGTAGAAAACTAAATGATGAAGAAATGAGATGAGCAGAAAATACAAATACCCACACTAGCGCGGATAACATCTTATTATCTTAGACATACATAGCCTAAGGATACAACCCCCCAGAAATAACAGCTATTTTCTGTTATTCCACACTCCCAATCTTACACTTACGAAAACGGTATAGGTCCATCTATCAAAAAGTCCGTAGTTTCATCCCAAATCCTTATTTTTGGACA
>JBFIGS010000032.1:0-15870 GCA_041602195.1 Sediminicola sp.
ACTACAATATACTTGTGAAAAACGCCTTACTCTATTTCGTATTATTTTTCACAACACTGACTTGGTCCCAGACAATATCTGGCATAGTCAAGGACAGGAAAACCAACAAACCCCTGCCCTTCGCCTCTATTGAACCCAACAATGGTTCTGGCACCATTACAGATTTTGACGGCCAATTTGTCTTGGAAAGCGCCAATGACATTACGCTGCTCCAAGTGGGCTATATTGGATATGCCCCACTGGAAATTGCCATTACCGCCGATAAAACTTTTTACACTATCCTATTGGACCAATCCATGGTGGTCTTGGACGAAGTGGTCCTAAACTCCTATGTTAAATCTACCGAGGAGATTATTAAAAATGCCATTGCCTATAAAAAAAAGAACAAACCAGAAAAAATACTGGACAGTTATTCCTTTAAGACCTACCATAAGCTTTTGGTCACTGCACCGGTAGATTCCATTAATCCGGCCATTGATTCCATCTATGTGCGGGACAATGGCGCATTGCGCTTTAAAGAATTGGATTCCACCAATTTTAATTTAAAAAGACAACTTGCCAGATCACACCTATATTTCGGGGAAGAGGCCTCCTCCCATAAATTCACCAAGGACAATGGCAGGCAAAAGACCATTAATGCAATCCGCATGGCTGGTTTTAAGGAGCCTATCTATGAAATTTTGGGACTTCAATTCCAATCCTTTTCTTTTTATGACTCCGATTATATCCTTTTGGAAAATGAATATATCAATCCACTTTCTGCCCTAGGCCTAAAAAAATACAACTATAAAATATTGGAGGTGACCAAAGACGCGGCGTCATCTGCATTTATGATCTACTATTCCCCTAAAGATCAAAGTCAAACTAAAGGCCTAGAAGGCGTTCTTTATATCAATGCAAGCACCTACGCCCTTCAAAAAGCAATTGCCCAGACCAAGGAGGTCTTTGATGTAAGGGCTACCCAGACCTTTAGGTACTATCCCGAAGAAAATATCTGGTTCCCGTACAGGAAAGAAATAAAAATCAAAAAAGGTGACACCCCTAAAAGCCTATCCTTTTTAGGAAATAGATTTGAAATTAGAAAGGGCCAACAGGACTCTACCTTAGTGCATTCCAACCCCCAGAATGCCGAAGATCTCGTATATCTTATCTCCGAGGAGCATAATTTTGATGTTGCCCTCAACCCGCCCATAAAAATCAAAAGAAAAGGCCTTGCCATTAAGATTGAAGATGACGCCTACCAAAGGGACGAGGTCTTTTGGAACACGTTCAGAACAGATACCATTACCCCCCTGGGTAAAGAAACCTATGTTTATATGGACAGTTTGGTGGATCAAAATAACGTGGAACCCAGATTGAACCGTACAAGAAAACTATTGCAGGGTTATTATCCTACCAAATATTTTGATTTTGATTTGAGGTATATCCTTAAATACAATAACTACGAAGCCTTTAGACTTGGTCTTGGCGCCATCACCAACAATAATTTTTCAAATAAACTTTTTCTCAACGGTTATGCTGTTTACGGCACCTTGGACCAAAAGTTCAAATATAGTTTTGGGGCCACGACCAGGCTGAACAAGGAATACAATACTTGGCTGGGCATCAATTACACCGATGACCTAGTAGAATCTGGGAGCTCAAAATATATTACGGACAAGCGCACCTTTTATTTATTTGAGCCGCGGTTGTTCAATATTTCTTCTTTTTATGCCACCAAAAACACTTCGGTGTACTTGGACCATGATTTCACTCCAAAATTGAACAGTAGGCTGCAATTCTCCAAAAGCTTTAATGACCCCACTTACAATTACACCTATGTGTTGGATGGGCAGAATTATAATACGTATGATTTGACCGAGGCCACCTTAAGTTTTCAGTGGAACCCGTTTTCTGAATATATGCAGGCCCAAGAGGAAAAGAGAACCCTAAAGGATGGATTTCCCCAGTTCACCCTGCAAGTTTCACAAAGTCTGCCCAACGTTTTGGATGGCGACTTTAATTTTACGAAGTTCAACTTCAAGGCCTTTTATGTCAAAAGATCCCTCAATAAAACCAGAACGGAAATTTTGCTCAATAGCGGCTTGGCTTTCGGGGACATCCCGCTTACACACTTGTACCACACCTCTCCAAACCAACCGGACGGCGGTGTTATCATGGACCGATTTTCGGTCACCGGAAGGGAAAGTTTCGAAACTATGTTCTTTGATGAATTCTTCTCGGACCGCTATATCATGGGGCAAATAAGGCATACCTTGAGACCCTTCAAGATCAGCGGCCGTATTAGACCCCAATTGGCGCTGATCACTAGAAGTGTTATTGGTGATATTTCAAATATTGAAAATCATGTAGGCCTAAATTTTGGTTCGCTGAATAAAGGATATTTTGAGAGCGGCGTTGAATTGAACAGGATTTTGGCAGGTTTTGGCCTAAGCTTCTTTTACAGACATGGGGCCTATCACCTGCCGACATTTGACGATAATATCTCCTTTAAATTCACCTATTATTTCGGTTCTGGTTTTTAGGTACGTTAGCAATGATTTTCTACCTTTGACAACTATAAAAAATCTCAATGGTAGCTAAGCTAACACAAGGGTTCTGGGCAAAAACGGCCAGGCTGATCCTTCGCAATAGAATCTTGATCTTAATACTCATTGCTGTAATTACAGTTTTCCTTGCACTTCAGTGGCAGAATATGCGATTTTCCAATTCAGAAGCAAATCTGTTGCCGGACGATCATCCCATCAACTTGGAATATCTTTCTTTCTTGGAACAATTTGGTGAAGAAGGAAATGTGGTGGTCATCGCGGTTCGCGACAGCTCCTTGTTCACTCCTGAGAAGTTCAACCGATGGAACAAGCTCAGTAAGCAAATGGATGCCTTTCCTGAAGTAGATTTTGTATTGTCAACAGACAATTTGCAGGAATTGGAAAAGGACAACGAAAAACAAGAGTTTACCTTAAGGCCCTTCATCAAAAAAACGCCTACCACAAAAAGAGAAATCGATAGCCTCACCAACCACCTGTTCAACGACCTGCCTTTCTATGACGATGTCATCTTCAATAAAGAGAGCAAAACGGTAAGGACCTTGATCTATTTGGATAAGGACATAGTGAACACTTCGGTGCGAAAAGATTTCATCCTTCAAGATTTCAACAAACTGATTGCCAATTTTGAGAAGGAAACTGGCATGGATGTCCGTATTTCAGGGATGCCCTATGTACGGACCATGAATTCCCAGAATATCATAGACGAAATCGGGAAATTTATCCTTGCAGCCTTAGGAGTAACCTCTTTGATCTTCTTCTTTTTCTTTAGAAGCTTCAGGGCCACTTTTATATCCATGTTCGTGGTGATCATCGGGGTGATGTGGGCTTTTGGAATCCTAGGCCTTTTGCGATACGAAATTACGGTATTAACAGCCTTGATACCGCCCCTTATCATTGTGATCGGAATCCCCAATTGTATCTTCCTGATCAACAAGTACCAACAGGAAGTTAAGAAACACGGGAACCAGGCCCTTTCCTTACAACGTGTAATTTCCAAGATTGGGAATGCCACCCTGATGACAAATATTACAACCGCATCAGGTTTTGCCACCTTTATCATTACGGATAGCAAGCTCCTAAAGGAATTTGGTATTGTGGCATCCATGAATATCATTGGGATTTTTATTCTGTCGCTTTTGATCATTCCTATCGTTTACAGTTTTATGTCCCTTCCCAAGACCAAGCATTTAAAACACTTGAACACTAAATGGATAGAGACATTCGTCAACTGGATGGAACGAATAGTCAGGGAAAGAAGAATTTCGGTTTATGTCACCTCTATCGCCCTTCTAGTAGTCAGCATCATTGGGATGTACCAAATAAAAATTTCAGGGAGCCCCATTGAGGACATGCCAAAAAATGCAGAGTTCTTTAAAGATATCCGTTTCTTTGAGGAGGAATTTGATGGCATTATGCCGGTAGAAATTGTGGTGGACACAGAACGTAAAAAAGGGGTTCTAAAATCTGCCAACTTACGAAGAATGGACCAAATTGGAGATGTCATCCAAGAAATTCCGGAATTATCCAAGCCCATTTCCGTGGTCAATATGGTCAAATATTCCAAACAGGCCTTTTACAATGGCCTTCCAAAATACTACCAGTTGCCCACCACCCAAGAAAGCACATTTATCATGGATGTGGCAAGAAAATCATCCAATGATGGCAACCTGCTGAAGAGCTTTGTGGACAGTACCGGACAGACCGCGAGGATCACCACCTATATGAGGGACGTGAAAACGGAGCGCATGGAAGAAATCCAAGGTAAGCTCCAGGAGAACATAGATAAAATTTTTCCTGCGGACAGGTACAATGTCTATCTCACTGGAAAAGCCCTGTTATTTCTAAAGGGAACCAAATACTTGGTGAAAAACCTTGTCATGTCCCTGGCCCTGGCCATAGGTCTGATCGGACTTTTTATGGCCTATTTGTTCCGTTCCTTCAGAATGATCGTGATTTCTTTGATCCCCAACCTTTTGCCCTTGGTTATTACGGCCGGGGTCATGGGCTTTGCCGGCGTTCCCATAAAACCGTCTACCATTTTGGTATTTAGTATAGCGTTTGGAATTTCGGTGGATGATACCATTCATTTCCTCGCCAAATACCGGCAAGAACTGACCGCAAACCAATGGAGGATCAAAAAATCCGTTTATGCCGCATTGAGGGAGACTGGCGTAAGTATGTTCTATACCTCTATCGTTCTGTTCTTCGGCTTCTCGGTATTTATGATCTCCAGTTTTGGGGGCACAGTGGCGCTAGGGGCCTTGGTGTCGGCAACATTATTGTTCGCCATGTTGGCCAACCTCATTTTATTGCCAAGTTTATTGCTATCCTTAGAGCGAAGCATAGCCAATAAAACCGTTCTTAAAGAACCACAGATTGATATTCTTCCCAAAGAGGAACTCAATAGCACAGAAAAATAAAATATTTAAACCGTCAAAAGCATCATTATGAAGTTGCCAATGCGGTCACTATTTACCAAAAAACTATCTTTACAATATTAAATTAGAAGTATTTTCAAATGAAATCACAAAGTATCCAAGAGCTCTTGAGCGGCAAAAATGTATTACAGGAAGTCACCATTTTTGGGTGGGTAAAAACTTTTAGAAGTAACAGGTTCATTGCATTAAACGATGGTTCAACGATCAACAACATTCAATGTGTTGTCAATTTTGAAGATTTTGAAGATGAACTTCTAAAACAGATATCCACTGGTGCCGCCCTAAAAGTGACCGGAACACTGGTGGAAAGTCAGGGAAAAGGCCAATCTTTAGAGGTGCAGGTCAAAAACGTCGAAGTTTTAGGAACTGCAGACCCAGAGACTTACCCTATACAACCAAAAAAACACTCCTTGGAATTTCTAAGGGAAAAGGCCCATCTTAGGATCAGGACCAATACTTTTAGTGCCGTAATGCGCGTGCGTTCCGCCCTTTCCTTTGCCATTCACCAATATTTTAGGGAGAACGGATTTTATTATGTGCACACGCCTATTGTAACGGGATCCGATGCGGAAGGTGCAGGTGAAATGTTCCGAGTTAGTACCTTGGATGCCAAAAATCCACCTTTGACAGAAACAGGGGAGGTAGACTTTAAAGAAGATTTCTTTGGCAAGGAAACCAATCTTACGGTATCTGGACAATTGGAAGCCGAAGCCTATGCCATGGCATTGGGCAAGGTCTATACTTTTGGTCCAACTTTCAGGGCAGAAAATTCGAACACCTCTCGTCATTTGGCGGAATTTTGGATGGTGGAACCTGAAGTGGCCTTTAATGATCTGGATGCCAACATGGACCTTTCGGAAGACTTCATTAAAAATGTGATCAAATATGTGTTGGAGCATTGCCAGGAGGACCTGCAGTTTTTGGAACAACGCTTGTTGGATGAGGAAAAATCCAAACCACAAGCCGAGCGCAGTGAAATGGCTTTAATTGAAAAATTAAAGTTTGTAGCGGAAAACAACTTCAAAAGAGTTACCTATACAGAGGCCATAGATATCCTTAAGAATTGCAAGCCGAACAAAAAGAAAAAATTCAAATATATCATCGATGAATGGGGTGCAGATCTGCAAAGTGAGCACGAGCGTTATTTGGTGGAAAAACATTTTCAGTGTCCAGTAATACTTTTTGATTACCCAGCTAAAATCAAGGCCTTCTACATGCGTTTGAACGAAGATGGCAAGACAGTTAGGGCCATGGATATACTTTTCCCTGGGATTGGTGAAATTGTAGGTGGCTCCCAAAGAGAGGAACGCCTGGATGTCCTAAAACAAAAGATCAGTGAGTTGGGCATAGATGAAAAAGAACTATGGTGGTATTTAGACCTAAGAAAGTTTGGAACGGCAGTTCACAGTGGTTTTGGACTTGGTTTTGAGCGTTTGGTGCTATTTACAACCGGGATGGGTAATATTAGGGATGTAATTCCGTTTCCTAGAACACCACAGAATGCGGAATTCTAATTGGAATTCTGTAACTTTATAAGAAAGCCTGCAACCCAAATATGCTGAAGCAACACTTACAGTTTAAGTTATCACAAAAATTATCTCCACAGCAAATTCAGCTGATGAAGTTAATTCAACTCCCTACGCTTGCCTTTGAACAACGTTTGAAGCAGGAGCTGGAGGAAAATCCGGCCCTGGAAACGGGCAAGGAGGAAATTGAAAATCAGGAGGATGACTATGATGATCTCTATGAGGATGAGTCCGACAGTGAAAACATAGCTGCTGAGGATATTAATATTGATGAATATTTGAGTGATGACGAAGTGCCCGATTATAGGACACAGGCGAACAACTACAGCTCAGATGATGAGGAACGCACTATTCCCTATGCTGCTGGCATTTCCTTTACCCAGTACCTCATAAATCAGCTGAACACCGTTTACCTCAGTGATGACGAGTGGGCCATTGCAGAATTCCTGGTAGGAAGTGTAGATGAAAGCGGATATATCCGCAGGAGTATTTCGGACATTACGGACGACCTTGCCTTTACGCAAAACATATATACAGACGAAAAAACGGTAGAAAAAATATTGAGGATCGTCCAAGAATTGGATCCTCCAGGAGTTGGCGCCACCAGTTTGGAGGAGTGCCTTATCATTCAATTAAAAAGGAAAGATCCTACTCCCAATACAGAACTGGCCATTGCCATCTTGGAAAAATCTTTCGAACAGTTCACCAAAAAGCACTACGCCAAACTTATACAAAAGCACAATGTCTCTGAAGAGACCTTAAAGGAAGCCATTACAGAAATTGAACGCTTGAATCCAAAACCGGGCGGTTCTTATTCTGGAAATACCAGAATGGTAGAACATATTGTTCCCGACTTTTCCATAAGAATAGTAGATGGCGAACTGGAACTGACCCTCAATGGTAGAAACGCCCCGGAACTACATGTGTCCAGGGAGTACAACAACATGCTGGAAGGCTACAAGAACGCCAAGGACAAGTCCAAGTCACAAAAGGACACCGTCATGTTCATCAAACAGAAGTTGGATGCCGCCAAATGGTTTATAGATGCCATTAAACAAAGGCAGCAAACCCTTTATGTGACCATGAATTCCATCATGAACTATCAAAAGGAATTTTTCCTTACAGGGGACGAACGCAAGTTGCGACCAATGATCCTTAAAGATATTGCCGATGAGATTGGAATGGATGTCTCTACCGTTTCCCGGGTAGCCAATAGTAAGTATGTGGACACCCCTTATGGAACTAGGTTGATCAAAGATTATTTTTCGGAATCCATGAAAAATGAACAAGGGGAAGATGTCTCTACCAAGGAAATCAAAAAAATCTTGGAAACCGTTATTGGGGAGGAAACAAAGAGGAAACCTTTGACCGATGACAAATTAGCGGCCATTCTAAAGGATAAGGGGTACCCTATCGCTAGGAGGACCGTAGCCAAATACAGGGAACAATTGGGCATCCCGGTAGCAAGGATGAGAAAGGAAATATAATGAGGGCCATTTATCAACTAATCTCGTATTTGTTCCATCCTTTATTTATTCCTATTGGAGGTACATTGATGTACTTTATCATCACCCCCAAATACACCCCCTTGGAAATGCAGAGTGGGAATATTCTTCCCATTTTTATTCTTACGGTAATCATCCCTATTATCTGCTATTTTATTTTGCGGAATCTGGGAATGGTCACTTCCATTTTTATGCCTACCATCCAAGAACGCAAATACACGCTCTATATAAGCATATCCCTGCTTTTGATGATAGTTTATAAGGTAATCCCCAATAACTACTCCAGCGAGCTCTTTTACTTCTTTTTTGGGCTCATAAGCGCTGCCTTGTCATGCCTTTTGCTATTGTTCTTTAAATTTAAGAGCAGTGTGCACCTTATGGGAATGGGTAGCCTATTGATGTATCTCATTAGCCTTAGCATTCATTTTGAAATAAATGTGGTGATAGCCATAAGCGCATTGACATTGGCCACGGGGCTAGTGGCCACCTCAAGACTGTACTTAAGGGCACATAGCCGGTCAGAATTATTTGTCGGATTTTTAATCGGGACCTTTACCCAATTAATGACCTTAAAATTCTGGTTATAAAATATAGAAAATGATTCCTATCCGAAGAGGTTTCACCTCTATGGGCTCCATAGTATCCAAAACAACACCATCTTCCAACAGCCTACTGAGGGCATAATAAATATGTATGTTCCAGGTGTTATATCCTACATTAAACATGAGGCCATATTGCAGCTTTCTGATATCGGGATTGGAAAAACCGGTCTTTCCCGTATCGTCTACAAATTTAGACCTGCCTTCAAATATATACCCCAGTTTCCCCCCGGCATATACACGCCAGAATTTATAATCTGTTGCATTGGAGTTTCTCCATCTTATTTCAAGCGGAAATTCAATGACATGGGTCTCCAACTTGCTGCGTCTGAAATCATCACTTGAAGTTAAGCCAGAATATGCAATTTCTCCGTTGACCTCTTCAGCAAAAAGATTGGTATAATAGGAATTGAGGGCATAGCCCACTCCTATCCCAAGACCAAAGTTTCGATCATCATTCAAGGGAATATCTTTGATAATCCCTCCCATGATCCCATAGGAAAGATTCCTTTGTGTTATGTCCGTTGGCTTATTGAGCAACAAATTGTAAGTAACCCCCAGATAAAATTGATCCTCCAGGTAATTTTCATCCACAGTAGCGCTCGCAGGTGACTCCTGGGACCAACCCTGGACCGCAATAGAACCGATCAGAAATAACATTACATACTTCATCATATGAACTGGTAAAAGTAAGATAAGATATAAAAAAAACGCTCCAAATTTACTTTGGAGCGCTTTGATCTATAAACTAATAATTTTTAAGCTTACTGTAAATTTCTGAAAGCATCACCCTCAAATGTGGTGTAGTTCACTTTCAGGGCATTCACTTTTCTCAATTCTAATTTGATATCGGATATGATACCCATATTGGCATTTTTGTCCACTTTAAGTGCAGTGGTAAGTACATTTTGCAATTCTTGAGGCTTTTTGGCCCTTTCCGCTAAAATGTAATCCCCAACTTCCGAAGCACTTGCAAATTTATCGTTCAATTGAATCTTAGATTCTTTACCATAAACTTTTTCGTACTCACGGGTTGGTTTCCCAACATAGATATAGATTACCCTGTCCTTCTTCTCCAATTTCTTGATTTCAGAGGCATTTGGTAATGTATTCTCCACTTTCAATGTACTATCTTTCATAACGGTCACCGTCATAAAGAAGAACAACAACATGAAAACAATATCCGGAAGTGAAGCTGTGTTCACTGCTGGTAAAGCAGCATCCTTTTTCTTATTGAATTTTGACATTTTATATTGTTTTAGTTCTCTTTAGTTTGATGTCGCAGTTTCCGCCTCAGATAATTTCTGTGGAAACAGATCCTGGATTTTTGCTACCCTCTCCTTTAACTCATCACGCACAGCGGATGGTGTCTCCGGATTTAGATACAAGGCTTCCATTTCTGTGAAATCCCTTTTATATAATCTCTGCGCTTCTCTATTACGCAAGTCATTATATGCTCCTACCAATTCGTTCTGTACAGTAATGTACGTTCCGTACTTGGTTTCCCTATCATTCTTTAAAGAAATAATAGCCTTAGTAGGATTATCAGAAGAAGCGGCATCTCTCTTACCTTTACAGTAGCTACAGTATTCAGGTGTACCAGAAGCAGCGCCTCCGTTATCCAAGAAAGCTACGGCTTTCTTTCTAAGGTCCTTAATATTGGTCAATTCATTTTCAACCAATAACTGGCCATTTCTGTTGATGTTAACCGTAAAGATATTCCTTTCCTTAATAATCGGCGGTTCTTCTGTAGGCGGCTCTATCGGTGGCAACATACGATCCAAACCTGCATCCGTTTCAATAGTGGTGGTCACTAGGAAAAAGATAAGTAACAAGAACGCAATGTCTGCCATAGAACCGGCATTAACCTCTGGTGGTGCTCCTCTTCTTGGCATAACTATATAATTTTATTTACTAAACATTTTTTTGATTCCTGGAACGATCATCAAGAGAACAGCTACAGCGGTCAGGATGAAAAACACATTCAATCCCATACCAATTGTTCTAACTGTACCTTCCGTTGTTGGAATACCTTTGTTGGCCATTTCGGTAAGGTCTACATCGGTACCTGTTGCCAATCCGTAAGAGATAGCAACTACCAATAGCAAACCACCAAGGGCGAACAACGCTTTCTTCATATTATCAGGAGTAGTCAACAAGTTTTTAAGTGCAAAAACAACACTAAAAACAATTGCTATTCCCAATAGGATGTATGTAATCATGAACATCAAGTTCATAGGCGTACTATTTACCGCCTCGGAAGCCGGCATATCTGCACTAGGCAACTGGAACCATAACACGGCACCAATTAAGCTTAGGGCAACCAATATATATTTTAATATTTTGTGCATAACGCTTTCTGTATTAGGGGTGCGACTTATTTTTTGTGATCTACCAACATATCAATCAAAGCGATTGATGAATCTTCCATATCATTAACAATACCATCGATCTTAGCGATGATGTAGTTATAGAAGATTTGAAGGATGATCGCAGTGATCAAACCAAATACCGTTGTCAATAACGCCACCTGAATATCACCAGCAATAAGGGAAGCACTTAAGTTACCTACCGCAGCAATCTTTTGGAAGGCCTGAATCATACCAATTACAGTTCCCATGAAACCAAGCATCGGCGCCACAGCGATAAATAAAGACAACCAAGAAACGTTTTTCTCCAATTGACCCATTTGAACACCACCGTAAGCAACTACAGCTTTTTCAGCAGATTCTACACCTTCGCCAGCTCTGTCCAATCCTTGGTAGAATATAGAAGCAACTGGTCCTTTTGTATTTCTACAAACCTCTTTTGCAGCTTCAACACCACCGGAAGCTAAAGCATCTTCTACGCTTTGCTTAAGTTTTGTTGTGTTGGTGCTAGCAAGATTTAAGAAAATAATTCTTTCAATCGCTACTGCCAAACCTAAAATCAAACACAAAAGAACGATACCCATAAATCCGGCACCACCTTGAATAAACTGTTCTTTCAATACTTGAGTAAAGCCTTTTTCTACTTCTGCAGGAGCTTCATCTTGTAACATTACTGCTGTTGTAGCAATTGACGATAGGTTTGAAACCAACGCTGTTGCTCCAGCTTTTGCATTTACGGTATTTGTGCTTAGTACAAACAACCCGGCCATGGCCAGGATAGAGAATAATCTTTTCATTTCTTTGAAACTTAAAATTAGTTAGTTAATAGGGTTAAAGATAAAAAAAATTTGTGATTAAAAAATTAAAACTTAAAAGCAGAGAGGAAGGGATTCGAACCCTCGATACCCTGTTGGGGTATACACACTTTCCAGGCGTGCGCCTTCGACCACTCGGCCACCTCTCTATTCCTTTGTTTTAGGGAGGCCAAATAACAAAAAAATAATTAGTAAAAGAAATTAAATCAGTTAATTTATTGCATTTCCCCTCTCAGGGAAGTTTCAAATATGGTTTTGAACAACTTAGCGGAAACATTGCTCCCCAAGAGATACATAAGTTTGGTAATGGCCGCCTCCGTTGTAATATCCTTACCATTAATAAGTTGCAGTTTTTGCAAATGTTCACTGGTTTCATATTGACCCATAATAACACTTCCTCCCGAGCATTGTGTTACGTTTACGATGTGCAGCCCGCCATCAATTGCATCCTTTAAATCTTGTAGCAACCATTCATCTGTTGGGGCATTTCCTGCACCATATGTTTCCAAAACCAATGCTTTTAGCCCTGGAATTTTCAAAATACTCTGCAAAACCGATCTGTTTAACCCCGGAAAAAGTTTTAGGATAGCCACATTATCGTCCATTTTTTTATGGACAATGAACTTTTTATTTCTATTTCCCACCCATAAATGGTCGTGGTGAACCTTTAAATGTACTCCAGATTCTGCCAGTTCGGGATAATTCAAGGACCCAAACGCCTCAAAATGCTCTGCATTGAACTTGGTGGTCCTATTGGCCCTGTATAGCTTATATTCAAAATAAAGACAAACCTCTTTGATCACGGGACCAGAACCATTTTGCAAGGCCGCAATTTGAATGGAGGTGATCAAATTCTCTTTGGCATCCGTCCGCAAATCCCCAATAGGCAACTGCGATCCGGTAAAAATCACAGGTTTGGCCAAATGCTCCAACATATAGCTAAGCGCTGAGGAGGTGTAGCTCATGGTATCACTTCCATGTAAAACTACAAAGCCGTCATAATTTTCATAATGCTCCTCTATAATAGTTGCTATGGAAACCCAATGTGTGATATTCATGTTGGATGAATCTATTGGGGTGTCAAAGGAGATGCTGTCAATACTACAATCCAACTGACTCAGTTCCGGGATATGCTTTTCCAATTTTTTAAAATTGAAAGCCTTCAGTGCGCCAGTACTATAGTCTTTGACCATCCCAATGGTTCCTCCGGTGTAGATCAACATGATCTTGGTTTTATCTTCCATTTCCATACCTATATATTATATCCCAAAAATAGCTTTGGAATTAGCCGTTGTAATTTCGGCAATTTCTTCTTCACTTCTATTATAGATTCCCGCAAGCTTTTCCACTACATTGATCAGATAAGCACTCTCATTTCTTTTACCGCGATAAGGTACGGGCGCCAAATAAGGGGAGTCCGTCTCCAAAACAATGTGCTTGGGGTCTATCTGGTCCAGGAAGGTGTCTATTTTTCCATTTTTAAAGGTCACCACGCCCCCTATTCCCAATTTCATATTAAATCCAATAGCTCTTTGCGCCTGTTGGTAATCACCGGTAAAACAATGGAAGATACCAAAAAGATCATCCCCTCTCTCTCCTTCCAACACCTCAAAAATCTCATCAAAGGCTTCCCTACAGTGGATAACAATGGGCAGTTTGTGTTTTTTTGCCAGTTGGATCTGAAATTTAAAGGCTTCCTGCTGCTCTTTCAAAAAGGTCTTATCCCAATATAGGTCGATTCCTATTTCCCCTACCGCATAAAACTTGTGCGTGGACAACATCTCCTCCACATGCTGTAATTCTTCTTTAAAGTTTTCCTTTACATGGGTGGGATGCAGGCCCGTCATAAGATAGATATTGTCCGGATACGCTTTTTCCAGCGCCAACATGGAGGCCGTATATGTAGAGTCTATGGCGGGGATAAAAAATCGTTTTACCCCTAGATCCATGGCATTTTTTATGACCTTCTCCCTATCTTCATCAAAGGCCTCACTATATAAATGTGTATGTGTATCTGTAAGTATCATGCCGCAAAAATAGCCTTATCTTTGCCAAAAAAATAAATGAAAAGCCTCAAAAAGTTTTTAAAGGGCAAAAACTATATCCAGGTGCCGTTGGATCTAACGGCAACAGACCATTTTGAGATCATTGCCAAGATCAACGGCATCACCGGTAGATTTATTTTGGATACAGGCGCCTCGAATACCTGCGTCGGACTGGATAAAATCGAATATTTTGAACTGGTTTCCAAGGACTCCAAAATTAAGGCCGCAGGGGCTGGAGCCACCAATATGGAGACCCAAATATCCACTAAGAACACCATTGAAATTGGGCATTGGTTCCAAGAGAAGGTGAAGCTGGTCCTTTTTGATTTAGTACACGTAAACGAAGCCTTGATATCCCACAATGCACAACCCGTTGACGGGGTGGTTGGTGCCGATGTCCTAAAGAAGGGTAAAGCCATTATAGATTACGACAAAAAGTGCGTTTACCTAAAACAAAAAAACCCGAAGTAAACTTCGGGTTTTTTTTATATCGAATTTGAAGTTTATAGCTCCAAACCTTTAGTCACATTATTGTCCATCAACAATTCTACCGGACTCTCCAATGCCTCCTTAACTGCTACCAAGAACCCTACAGATTCCTTGCCGTCAATTATTCTATGGTCATAGGACAGGGCCACATACATAATGGGCGCAATAACCACTTTGCCATCTTTGGCAATTGGTCTTTCCACTATATTGTGCATTCCCAAAATAGCGCTTTGCGGTGGATTGATAATTGGAGTGGACAACATAGAACCAAAAACGCCACCATTGGTAATGGTAAAAGTTCCCCCTGTCATCTCATCCACGGTAATCTCACCCTCACGAGCTCTTAATGCCAATCTTTTTACTTCGGCCTCTACTCCTCTAAAAGATAGGTTTTCTGCATTTCTGATTACAGGCACCATTAACCCTTTAGGTCCGGAAACCGCGATACTGATATCACAAAAATCAAAGGAGATCATTTCTTTGCCATCTATCATGGAATTCACAGAAGGGTACATTTGTAATGCCCTGATCACTGCTTTTGTGAAGAACGACATAAAACCAAGACCTACTCCGTGCTTCTCTTTAAACTGATCTTTGTATTGGTTGCGAAGTTCAAAAATAGGCGACATATCCACTTCGTTAAAAGTGGTCAACATGGCCGTTTCGTTTTTCACCATCACCAAACGTTCCGCTACCTTACGGCGCAACATGGATAGTTTTGTTCTTGTCTCACCTCTTTTACCGCCCTTAGGGGTACCCATGGATGGAACTGCATTGACTGCATCATCCTTGGTGATCCTACCATCCCTACCGGTGCCTTTGATGGAAGAGGCATCCATATTCTTTTCCTCCAATATTTTTTTAGCTGCCGGGGAAGCTGTCCCAGACGCGTACGTCTCTTTTGCTTTTGCAGGTTCCGCTGGCTTTTCAGCCTTTTTAGGCTCTTCCTTCACCTCTTCCTTTTCAGCTTTGGCACTAGCTCCCTTATCTCCACCGGCCGGTTTTTTGGCACTAGTATCGATCAAGCAAACTACTTCTCCTACTGCAACCGCATCACCGACCTCAGCCTTTAAAGTTATAATTCCACTATCTTCCGCAGGCAGTTCCAATGTGGCCTTATCGGAATCAACCTCGGCAATGGCCTGGTCCTTTTCCACATAATCACCATCCTTTACCAACCATTCTGCTATTTCTACCTCGGTAATAGATTCCCCAGGAGAGGGAACTTTCATTTCTAAAATCATTATTTTATAATTTTAATAGATGCGTTATTATTTTATGTTTTCTCTTACCATGTTGTCCTTTGTCTTATCAAAAACATAGGTAATGACTTCTTGGTGACGTCTTTTGGAACGTACAGCACTACCCGCAGCTGGAGAAGCATAGAATCTTCTTGAGGCTACCCTGAATTTGCTTACGTCACTGAAATGCATCAACAGGTGGCTCCAGGCGCCCATGTTACGCGGCTCTTCCTGTGCCCATACAATATCATCCGCATTTTTATATTTCGCAATGATATCCTTCATTTGGGCGGC